>VAZL01000332.1 GCA_005883445.1 Alphaproteobacteria bacterium
TCGATCACAGTCGCATCGGTTTCATCGAGGCCTGCGGTGGGCAAGCGGTGCTTGATCACGTCGATGACGCGCGGCTCGACGCCTTCCTTCAACGCCTCCGGCTCGTGCGCCGACCATTCGAATTGGCTGTCCATCTCGCGCGCGGTGGTGAGGATCGCGATCTCGCGGATGCGCGGGGCAAAGCCCGCCTCGAAGCGCAGGTAACGGTTGAGCGCGCGCGCGTGCGCGGACGCTTTCGGGCTGTAGAGCCCGATCCCGGTCGGGCCTTGCAGGCCCGCGATCGATGCGCCCGGCGCCGTTGCACGGTCGTAGTGGGCCTTGCCGGCCTCGTCCAAATCTTCGCGTTTCGGCAGCGGCAGGCGAAACCCCGATTGGGGGTCGATGTCGGATGGCATGCTGGGTCCCATGGTGGGCGAGGGGCCGACCTGCGTGAAAGCCGGCCGCGCGCCGGCGAGAATGGCGGCGACGCCGATGAGGCAAATAAGCTGGAGGCAACGCCAGCGCATGAGCCGTCCCCATTGGGATACTCAATGCCGGGAATTGTCGTCTATCTGAATGCAATCCGCCAGGCGTTCTTGAATGCCGGCCAGGGCCTGAGGGGATACCTCCGGTATATTCCGTAGTGCAGCAGGAGGCGTTGCAGGAACAGCACGTTGTCCACTCCCATTCTCGGTATCCACCAACGCCAAGGCGGCGCGATGGTTCCGATCTTTTCTGAGTCGGCGGGATCAGTCGAGAAAATATGCGGCCCTGGTCCAGTCGACGTCAGCGGGTCCTGCCGGAGCATGATCAATACGGCCGGCCGGGAGTACTCAACTCAACGCCGGGACAATCTCCCGACCGGCCGGGCCTTACGGAACGAGTGCGGCTGAAATCTCCTGAAGGTTACGGCGGACACCGGGCGGAAATTCAAGCCCGCGCGGATACCCTTAGAACGAGTGTGTTTCGCTTTGATGACGCCGGCGCGACATTCCGGCTTGAAACCTCACCGCGGCGGCGTGGCCGACGGGAATCGGGGCGTCAGGGCCGCGGGCGGCGTCAGATGGCGGGCGCAATCGTTCCGCGGCATTCGCCCAGCCCGATGGTTGCAAAACCTTGGCGCCGGCAGCGCGCCCGCATGACGACGGTGTCGCCGTCTTCGAGGAAACGGCGCGTCTCGCCGGACGGGAGTTCGATCGGCCGTCGTCCGCCGGCCGAGATCTCGAGCAAGCTGCCGAGCCCGCCGTCCTCCGGCGCCGAGATCGTCCCGGTGCCGAATAGATCGCCCGCGCGCAGATTGCAGCCGCCGCTGCTGTGATGCGTCACGAGCTGGGCCACGGTCCAGTAGAGATGGCGCGCGTTGCCGACGGACAATCGTTGCGGGGCAAGTCCTTTCGCCTGCAGCCCGGGCGTGAGCAGAAACACCTCGAGCTCGATGTCGAGGGCGCCCGCGGCCTGGTCCGCCGCGTCCAAGAGATAGGGCAGGGGCGCCGGATCGCCCGCCGGCCGCGGCGCCTGCGCCATCCGAAACGGCGCCAGCGCCTCGGGAGTGACGACCCAGGGCGAGATGGTGGTCAAAAAGCTCTTGCCGAGGAAGGGGCCGAGCGGCTGGTATTCCCACGCCTGGATGTCGCGCGCGGACCAATCGTTCAGCAGGCAGAAGCCCGCGATGTGGCTTGCCGCATCTGCGATGGCAACCGGTATGCCCAGCTCGTTGCCGGGGCCGATCCAAACTCCGAGCTCGAGCTCGTAGTCGAGACTGCGGGAAGGCCCGAAGCTCGGCACCGTTTCGGTGGACGGTTTGCGCTGGCCGCTCGGGCGGCGCAGCGTCGCGCCCGACACGGCGATCGAGGAGGCGCGCCCGTGATAGCCGATCGGCACGTATTTGTAATTCGGCAGCAGCGGATTGTCGGGGCGGAACAGCTTACCCGCATTGGTGGCGTGGTGGATGCCGGCGAAAAAGTCGGTGTAGTCGCCGATCGCCGCCGGAAGCTCGAGGCGGCAATCATCGGCGCGGGGAATGAGACGCGACCGCAGCGCCTCGACCTTGGCGCGATCCCGGCCATCGGCATCTAGAATGTCGCCGAGGCGGCGGCGGAGCGCGACGCGCGCCTCGCGGCCGAGCGCGAACAGCGGGTTGAGCGTCCCGCCGCAAGCGGCCTCGGCGGCCCGCGCGGCGAGTCCATCGAACAGGCCGAGTTCGAGCGCGGCGGCGAGGTCGAAGACCTCGTCCCCGATCGCGACGCCGCCGCGGGCAGCGCCTTCCCTCGTTGCGAATACGCACAGCGGCAGGTTCTGGATCGGGAAGTCGGCGTGCTCATTGGCCGAGGCGACCCAGCTGCGCCGCGCCGGTGAATGGGTCTCATCGATCATGGCCTGATCTTTTCGCGCTGCCTTTAGAGAACGCCGGCATACCTCGGCATGCACTCACGGCGTCTCGCCGCTCGGGTCGAAGTGCCTGCGCAAACCCTTCCAGCAGTCGATGTAGTCGTCCTGCCGCTCCTTGAGGTTGGCGGCGTATTTCGTCAGCCGCTGCGGGAATCGGGTCTCGAACATGAACGCCATGGTGTCGGTAAGCTTGACCGGCTTGAGCTCGCTGTTGCTCGCATGCTCGAAGGCGGTCTCATCCGGGCCG
Source organism: Alphaproteobacteria bacterium (assembly GCA_005883445.1). Classification (GTDB taxonomy): domain Bacteria; phylum Pseudomonadota; class Alphaproteobacteria; order Rhizobiales; family Xanthobacteraceae; genus VAZQ01. Next base: position 2,615 of record VAZL01000332.1, read on the forward strand.
TGCGGCAGCATGCAATTATGGAGCGAGATGCCACCCGGCACGAACCCCTGCGGTTTGGCGTCGTAGACGCCGTAGATCAGCCCCATGAACTCCGACATCAGGTTGCGGTGATACCACGGCGGCCGGAAGGTATTTTCCGCCACCTGCCAGCGCTCCGGGAAAATGACGAGATCGACATTGGCGGTGCCAGGAGTTTCCGACGGCGCGGTCATGACCGTGAAGATCGACGGATCGGGGTGATCGAACAGCAACGCCCCCACGGGGGAGAAACGCCGCAGATCGTATTTGTAAGGCGCGTAGTTGCCGTGCCAGGCGACCACGTCGAGCGGCGACTGGCCGATCTCGGTCGCGTAGAGTTCGCCGCCCCACTTCACCAGCAGCGTCGAGGGCTCCTCTTTATCCTCGTACGCGGCGACGGGGGTGAGGAAGTCGCGCGGATTGGCGAGGCAATTGGCGCCGATCGGTCCGCGATAGGGCAGCGTGAAAGCGCCGCCGTAGTTTTCGCATATATAGGCGCGCGCGGGCCCGTCGATGAGCTCGACCTTGAAGATCATGCCGCGTTGGATCACGCAGATCTCGCCGGGCGCGATGTCGATCACGCCGAACTCGGTGCGGAAGCGAAGCTTGTTCTCCTGCGCGACGATGAGGAGCTCGCCGTCCGCGTTGAAGAAATACTCGTTGCGCATGGATGCGGTCACGAGCAGCACATGCGCCGCCATGCCGGCGCGCGTCTCGGCGTCGCCCGCCGTGGTCATGGTGCGCAGGCCGGTCACGAAGGTGAGCGTCTCCTGCGGTATCGGGATCGGCCCCCAACGCAGCTGCCCGATCGGCAGGTCGCTCTCCTCCCGCGCCGCCGGCGCAGTGCGCATGAACCCCTTGTCGACTCTGCGGTAGCACGCCGAATGCTTGACCGTGGGTCGGATGCGGTAAAGCCAGGAGCGCTGGTTGGTCGACTGCGGCGCGGTGAACGGCGACCCGGACAGCTGCTCGGCATAGAGGCCGAACTTGACCTTTTGCGGCGAATTGCGCCCGACCGGCAGCGCGCCTGCAAGCGCCTCGCTCTCGAACGAGTTGCCGAAGCCCGACATGTAGCCGGCAACGAGACTGGGACGATCGGCCTTTGCCCCAAATCGCGACGGATCCTGAACGTTCATGGCGATCCTCCGTATCGGTCGAAGCGGTGACGCAGAGGACCATACTTTAGCGCATTGTCGCCGGCAGCCAGAGCGCGATTTGCGGGAAAATCATCAGCAGCACGGTCGTGATCACGATCGACAGCATGAGGATGCTGGTTCCCTTGTAGACCTTCATGAGATCGACGCCCGCCGTCGCGCTCACGATGAACGCGACTAGGCCGACCGGCGGGAACACGAGCCCCATCGCCACCATCATCATCGAGATCACCCCGAACCAGATCGGATCGAAGCCGAGCGAGGTGATCAGCGGGAAGGTGAGCTGGAGCGTGAGCAGCAGGAGGGGAATTTCGTCCATGAACATGCTGATGACGAAGTAGGCCACCACGATGCCGATGATGACCACCCAGCGATTGAGCTCCATGGCGATGACGGCGGTGACCACCTCCTGGGGAATGCGGCTCAATGCCATGTAGTAACCGAAGATGGTCGCGCCGAGGAGGATGAGAAAAATCATCGCCGAGGTGCGAATGGTGGATTTCACGGCGTCGATCGCCTCCGCGAAGGTGAGGCGGCCGAACACTGCGCCGATCACGCCGGCGAGCAAGGCGCCGAGCGCGCCCACCTCCGTCGGCGTCGCGACGCCGGTGTAGAGCAGCACCAGCACGAGCAGGATGAGCAGCAGGCTCGGCCAGATGCGCACGAGGCTCGCGCACCGCTCCTGCGCGCTGACGCGGTAGGTCGAGGGTACGCCGGCGATCAGAAGTTTGCCGATCGAGGTTTGGGTGGCGATGCCGTAGATCACCATGGCGATGCTCGGCGGGATCAAAATGTCGAGCGTCGCTCCGACGCCGATCGCGCCGGCGGCGAGCTCGTCCGAATAGCCGTGGCGGCGCATTTCCGGCATCGCGATCTTGGACATGACCGAAGCCGCGGCGGTGCTCGCGCCGGACATGGCGCCGAAAATGCCACAAGCGAAGACGGTGGCGATGGCGAGCCCGCCCTTGATATGCGAACACCAATTGCTCGCGGCGGCATAAAGGTCGCGGGCGAGCCCGCTCGAGGCCGAGAAGAATGCCATCAGGATGAACATGGGGATCGTGGTCAGCGCGTAGTCGGCAACCGTGCTGAACGGCGCCAGGCTGAGGATCCCCATCACCTTGCTGGCGTCGCCGGTGACGAGATAGATGCCGAGCATGCCCGAGGCCGCGAGCGCGACCGCGATCGGCACGCCTAAGACGAGCGCAACAACCAGCACCAGGAGCGGGAGAGCGACCATCTGCGATCTTGGCGGCTAGGCGGGCGGCGCCTCTTCCCTGAATAAATACGACCGGCCGCTGCGGATGCGCGTGAAGTCGATCAACATGAGAATAGTCAGCGCAAAAAAGCCCAAGGGGACGAGGCAGTAGGCCGGTCCGACCAAGAGCGGCAGCGCGCTCAGCGTCGTCTCCTCGCGCAGCCCGCGCAGCGCCTGCTGGCCGGTCGCAACGAGGCTGATCACGCAGAACAGCAGCGACGCGAGATGCGCGGCATAATTGACCGACAGCTGCAGCGGGCGAGGCAGCCGGTCGACCAGGAACGTCACGCGGATGAACACGCCGCCGCGATAGGCATAGGAGAGCCCCAAAAAAATCGCGGCCACCATCAAGTACTTTTCAGTGATTTCGTAGGCGCCGGTGATCGGCCGATTGAAAAGATAGCGACTGAGCGCATCGGCGGATGTGAGACCCATGATGGCGATGGTCGCGACCACGCTGGTGTAGACCAGCGCAAGCTCGCAGCGCCATAACACCTTGCCGATGGCGCGCAGGACCGTCACCGTGTTGCCGCGGCGCTGCTGGGCAGCCAGCGCCCTTACCCTCCATCTTCTTCACCCACTCGTTCCAGATCGGCTCGCCCGCGAGCTTGGTCCAGCGCGCAAGCTCGTCGGGCGGAACAGTGTAGCGGTTGAGCTCGTAGTTTCCGGCTTTAGCTCGCTCGATCACGCCTTGCTCCGCGGTGTCGAAGAAATTCCTGCCCCAGAATTTTGCTCCCGCCAGACCGCTGACGCTCATGATCGCGCCGCGCACGTCCTGGGGCAGCGACTGCCACTTTTGCTTATTGGCGCACAGCGAGAAATACGCCACGTAGAACGGGGCGATGGTGTAGTTCCTCGCCACCTCGTAGAGCCTGAATGCCTGCACCGCCTCCCACGGAGCGGCGGCGCCGTCGACCACGCCTTTATCGAGCGACTGATAGACGTCGGGCATCGGGATCAGCGTCGGCACTGCTCCGAGCACCTTGGCCATTTCGGTGGGAGGCCCGCCCAAGACGCGGAATTTCAATCCCTTGAATTCATCGAGCGTCTTCACTTGCCGCTTGGAGACCAAGAGATTGGGCGAACTTGTGTAGAGGACGAGCGGCTCGATCTCGCTGTATTCCTTCTGCACCGCGGGGAATTTCTCATAGAGCTTCCAAAGCGCTTCGCTTCCCTTCTCGGCCGAGCTGATCGGCAAAAACGGCAGCGATACGACGTCCGACAACGGCGTCTGTTCGGGCCAATAACCCTGCACGCACCAGCCGATATCGGCGATGCCGCCGCGGATGCCCTTCCACATGTCCACGCCCTTGATCAGGGTCTGCGATGGATAGACCTCGATCTTGACGCGGCCCTTGGTTGCCTGCTCGACCTGTTTCACCCAGGGCTGCAGCGCGTGCGAGGGCCCCCATCCGGTCGGAGAGTTCTGGTCGGCAAGCGTCAGCTTGATCTCTTGTGCCGCCGCCGTTCCCGCCCAGGCAAAGGACGCAGCGATCAGGCCAGCCAGGGCCAGGGTCTTTGTCTCGGGCATGTTCACTCCCTTCCGCATTAGTATTTTAATCGTTGACGCGCCCGCGCGCGCAGCGGTGGCGATAGTGCCGCTCCACCCGCGATTAGACAAGCGACATTGCGTGAGACGCCCGCATCCCAAGCATCGGTGCAGCGGTCGGGATTGTTACTTGATGCGCCGGTTCGTATAGAGATCGTCCGCGACTTGAGCTTCGAGTCGCTGCGCGAGAATTCCTGCCGCTTACCGAGATGCCGTCGGACAGCAAATTGCACGTGATTGCGAGCGCCGATCTCCAGCGCTTCGCGAGCGCGCTGTTTGCGGCGGCGGGCGTTGCGCCGCCCATGGCGGATGAATGGGCGAAGTCGCTGGTTTGGGCGAATCTGCGGGGCGTCGATTCGCACGGGGTGTTGCGGATCCCGGGCTACATCGAACGGCTGAAGACCAAGGCGATCAACCCCGCTCCGGACATGCGGGTGGAGCGGCGCTCCGGCGCCATCGCGATTTTGGAGGCGGATCGAGCGCCGGGAGCGGTTGCCATGGCGATGGCGATGGACGAGGCGATCGCGCGGGCGCGCGAAGTCCACGTCGGCTGGTGCGCCGCCCGCAATATCACCCACGCGGGCGCCGTCGGCTACTTCGCGCTGCAGGCCGCGAATGCGGGAATGGCAGGCATCGTCATGTCGGCGTCGGGACCCATGATGGCCTACCACGGTGCCAAGGTCGCCGGCGTCTCGAGCAATCCGCTCGCGATCGCCTTTCCTGCCAGAAACCGACCACCGCTACTACTCGATATGTCCACGTCGAATGTCGCCATGGGGGGGCTGGACGCGCAGGGACGCGACACCACCGATCCCAGGAAGCTCGCGACGCTGCTGCCGCTCGGCGGAGCAAAAGGCTCCGGTCTTTCCTTCATGATCGAGTGCCTCTGCAGTCTCACGGTCGACAACCCGATCATCGCGTCCGCGCTTGCCGCCGGCGGCAAGCTCGATGCTCCGTTTCTCAACGGCGTTGCGATCGCGCTCGATCTCGCGGCGTTCGGCGATCGCGCGCGCATTCTCGGCGAGGCGGATCGCCTCGCACGCCTCATTGCGGCGCTTCCCCCTGCCGATGGCGTCGAACGCATCTACCTTCCGGGCGAGCGCGGCGACAGCATCTTGCAGGCGCGAATGCGCGACGGCATTCCCCTGCCGCAGGGTACGTGGTCGCGGCTCCTGGCCTGCGCCAAGGCGCTCGCGGTGGCGCCGCCGTGACAAGTCATGGCGGGCGCTCTCAAAGTCCGCTCGTCCCCGCGAAAGCGGGGAGGGCCGCGGACTAGCCATGCCGCCAGGTGGGCTTGCGC
>VAZL01000333.1 GCA_005883445.1 Alphaproteobacteria bacterium
GTTGCGGTGATGAAGAGCTTGATCGACGCTTGCGCCAGTCGAGCGAAATCGACGCTTTCGGCAAGGATGTCACGCAAGGGATTTGTGCCGCCTGGGCCGAGATCGTAGGGAGAGAACACGCGCGCCATCAGGTCCATGGCGAGGAAGACCGGCGAATGGTCGAGCGTCCAACGGCCCAGCAGGATGTCGAGCGGCGTGCGCCGTAGCGGGCTCAGCACGGCTGCATTGGATACGCGGCGCCAAAAATTCTCCAACGCCGCACGCGCGCCGTCGGCGCCGCCCTTGGCGTGGCCGTCGACGAGCACCGCGGCATTCATCGCTCCCGCCGACGTGCCCGAGATGCCATCGATGCGCAGCCACGGCTCCTCGAGCAGACGATCGAGCGCGCCCCAAGTAAAGGCGCCATGCGCGCCACCGCCCTGGAGCGCGAAGTCCACCAGAACCGGGGCACGGTCGGTGTTGCTCGTCATGTCAAGCTTGCATGCACTCAGTCGAGGTGGGCGCTGGCGACCTTCCTATGCGCCATCTGGACGATAGCACACGCGGCGCGCCGGGAGACCGCTCGACTGCGGGATTCCGATCCGGGCTGTGGGCTTAGTAAGCTTTTGTTTGCCAACCGAGGCTGAATTGATGGTCGGTTGGCCTCTGCCGTGATCTAACCCCAAGTCCCGGCCTAGCGTCCGTCATGTTCGGGATTGGGGCTCGCGTGCACTACCAATTTACTCCTTCACGACCCCTGCTGCGGGCGCTGGTGGCGTCGGCCGCGATCGCTGCAGTGATGACGCTTGCCGGGTGCGGCGGGGGCACGCCGGTGAACAGCGGCCGCCACATGCAACCACTGTCGGAACGCATGCTGGCGACGCTGAAAGCAAAGAACATGGACAAGGAATCCCCGATCCTGCTGCGCGTCTTCAAGGAGGAGGCCGAGCTTGAGGTTTGGAAGCAGGACGACAGCGGGCGCTTCGCACTCCTTCGCACCTATCCGATCTGCCGCTGGTCGGGCGAGCTGGGCCCCAAGTTCAAGACCGGCGACCGCCAGGCGCCCGAGGGCTTTTACACCATCACGCCCGGCTTGATGAATCCCGATTCAAGCCAGTATCTCGCGATCAATACGGGCTTCCCGAATGCATACGATCGGGCCAACAGCCGCACCGGCGCGTTTCTGATGATCCACGGCGGCTGCTCGTCAGCGGGCTGCTACGCCATGACCGACGAACAGATCGCGGAGATTTATGCGCTCGCGCGCGAATCGTTCTTCGGCGGCCAGAAGTCGTTCCAGCTGCAGGCCTATCCGTTCCGGATGACACCGCTCAACATGGCCCGCCACCGCAACTCGCCGCACATGGCATTCTGGAGGATGATCAAAGAGGGTTACGACCATTTCGAGGTCACGCACCTCGAGCCCCAGGTCGACGTATGCGAGAAGCGCTACATTTTCGACGCCGAATCCACGGACAGGTTCAGCCCCGCCGAGCGCTGCCCAGCCTACAAGCTTCGGGAAGACATCGCGGTCGCAGCACGCGAGAAGCAGCGCCGTGACGACATCGAGACCGTGGAGCTGATCAACCGCGGCACCCCGACCGTCCCGGTTGCGACCGGCGGCGACGGCGGCATGAATCCGACGTTCCTGGCGGCCGTGAGGTCGCACCGCGATCCCGGCGCGGTGATCCGTACCGCCTCGGGCACCATCCCGGCCCATGTCAATCCGCCGGAGGGCAATGGCGACGACTAATTCTCCTCGGCTCGCGCCGCTCGCCGCGCCCATCTCGGCCTATTTGTTTTCCGCGCCGGATCCAAGTTGATAGATGTCGATGAGCCGCTTGCGGATTTCTTCGGGTGTCGCGTAGGCCTGCGTGATCAGAGTTTCGATCTGTGCTCCCGTTTTTGGATTACTGCACTCCAGGCGCTGTTTCTCGCAATCGGCACGGAATTCAGCGTCGTTGAACGTCGCCGTCATGGCCGCGCGGAGCGCGGCCAGGCGGTCGGCGGGAATGCCCGGCGGGGCGACGAACGGACGCCCAAGGCCGAGGGGCGCGGAAGCGGCGATCAACAGCACCTTGTCGGCCTCGTTCCGCAAGAGATCGAGGGCGAAGGGCACATCCTTGAGCTCGGGATGGGGCTCCGCACCGTATTGAAACAAAAACCGTACCTTGGCCTGCGGATACCAGTTCGGCCGCGAAGTCTTGATGCTCGACCAGAACGGAGAGGACATCGCTTCGACCTCGCCATTTTCCAGGGCCAGCAGAAGCTCGTTCTGTCCGGGATAGCCGGTGATCAGGCGCGCCTTCATGCCAAAAATCTGGTTGAAGACGCGCGCGTAGAACACCGGCGTCGAGGCTGCTCCGGCACCGCCGGTGATCATCTCGAAAGTCTGCGCATCTTGCAGCGTTCTGATCTTCGAGGTGTGCCACACGAGATATACCGCCACTTCGGTCGTCGGAGTTCCCAGCCACGAAAGCTTGGCCGCGTCGAATTGCACCTGCTTGTTAGCGTAGAACGGCTCGAGCGCGACCGTGTTCTGCAGGAGACAGATGACGGTGCCATCCCTGGGCGCGACGTTGTACGTGTAGTTCGCGGCCGCAAGGCCTCCAGCCGCGGGCATGTTCTGCGGGATGACCGTGGGATGCCCGGGAATGTGCGCGCCGAGATGCTTTGCTAGCGTGCGTGCGTAGATATCGTAGCCGCCACCCACCGTTCCGCTGATGAGCAGTTTGATGTCTTTGCCCTGGTAGAACGTTGCCACGCTGTCGGCACGCGCGCTCGGCGCAAAATGTCCGGCGACGGCCAGCGCAGCTATAAGAAGCCCGACACACGGACGCAGATCGTTCGCCAAACGAGATCCGAGACGGCGGCTCATGGCCTGCTCCGATCCGGTCGCCGCACGCGCCGGCCCTCCTGCTGCGACCCATACGATAACGGGATGGTCTCGCCTTCCGGCCGCGCCAGCAGGCGAAGGTGGCAAAGGGGCACCGAGGACAAGGGGCACGCCGTGTCTGAGAAATTCAACCTACCACTTCGAGGCCAAGGGCGTTGGATCGACGCAATGTGCCATAATGGCGCGTTGTAGCCGTAGAGTCGCGATGTGAACGAAGCCTTTTTCGCCGATTTGTCCGCGTGGCTGACTCAGGCCGGCTTGGCCGGCGCGTCGGAAACCGACATCGTGTCCGGCTTCTGCGACCGTTGCGTCGCGGCCGGACTTCCGCTTGCTCGCGCGCTGCTGTTTATCGACACGCTGCATCCGGTGCACGAGGGTCGCTTGCTTCGCTGGGGCTATGGCCCCGGCGAATCGCCGCTGCTCGAGTACGGCCGTACCAGCCCGGAGGCGCTCGCTGCATCGGGCTCCCAGCCCCGGGATGTGGAGCAGGCCCAGCGCTGGCGCAACAGCCCGCACTACAAGATGCTGCAAACCGGCGACTCGTTTCTGCGCCGGCGCGTAAACGCCGCAGCCAAAGACGAGTTCCCGGTATTGTCGGACTTTCTGGCAGCGGGGATGACCGACTACGTCGCGATCATCAGCCGCTTTGCCCCTCAAGGTATCATCGGCGAGATGGACGGCGTGTACTCGTCATGGGCAACGAGGGAGCCCGACGGATTCAGCGACGGGGAGATCGCCGCGCTTCAGCGGATCGCGCCATATCTTGCGCTCGCGCTTAAATCGGTATCGCTCGCGCGCATGACCGGAACGCTGATGGAAACGTATCTCGGCCGCGACGCCGGCCGGCGCGTGCTCGGCGGACGCATCGTGCGCGGAATTGCCGAGCGGATCGACGCCGTCGTTTGGTTCAGCGATTTACGCGGCTTCACGCGCATCACCGACACCACGCCGGAACAGGCCATTCCGCTACTGAACGACTACTCCGATGCGATCGTCTCGGCCATTCACGAGCATGGCGGGGACGTGCTCAAGCTGATCGGCGACGGCACGCTGGCAATCTTCACGGCGGAAGACCGCGCGCATGCATGCGACGCGGCATTGTCGGCGGCGATCGCCGCGCGCGCGCGCGTCGATGAATTGAACGGGCTCCGCGAGGCCGAGGGCAAACCGAAAACCCATATGTATCTCGGTTTGCATGTCGGTGAGGTCTTCTATGGCAATGTCGGCAGCCGCGAACGGCTGGACTTCACCGTCATCGGCCCGGCGGTGAACGAGGCAAGCCGCATCGCCGCGATGTGCCGTTCGGTCGATCAGCCCGTTCTGATGTCGTCGGCGTTCGCCGACGTGAGAGACATCAAGCGTCGCCTCGTTTCGGTGGGGCGCTACGCGCTGCGCGGCGTCGCACATCCGCAGGAGCTGTTTACGCTCGATCCGGACGCGTAAGCAGTGGAACTCGGAATTTAAGGCGTGGCTCCGATGTTGGGATCAACCCGGCTCCGCTTTTTGTATTATGGGCTGCTGACTCCGAGTAAGCTCCAACGGCAACTGTAAGAACCAATGCACGCGGCGCGGCCGCGTGTCATCCATTCGACGCGGGGACGCAGCAACGTTGAACCAGCGAGCAGGCTTCGCCGCGGTCCTATGGTCGTCGTGCCTCACGATGCTCGCGGTCGGCATCAACAGCACGGCGATCATGGCCGCCTTGCCGAGCATGCGGACCGAGCTTGGCCTCAGCTCAGCCGGCGTGGAGTGGGCGGTGAATGCCTATCTGGTCGTCTCCGCCGCCTTCATCGTGCTTGGCGGCCAGGGGGCGGATCGGTTCGGCGCACGGCCGGCATCGGTGGCCGGATTGGCGCTGTTCGTCGTCGCGTCCTGCATCATTGCCAACGCCGGCACCCAAGCTGAACTGCTGGCTGGACGCGCCCTGCAAGGCCTCGCGGCAGCGGTCGCGGTGCCCAGCACGCTGGCCGCGCTCGACACCAGCGCGGCGTCGGAGCGCAGGGCAGCAGCGATCGGCGCATGGACCGGCTTCCTGATGCTTGGCTTCAGCACGCCGTGCTCATGCTCACGGCCATGGCCGGTCTCGCCTCCACAAGTTTGGGCACGGCTCGTGCTGACGCGACCCAAAGTCGTCGCGCGGATTGGATCGGCTTTGTTCTGCTGACCGCGTTGATGGTGTCGCTGGTTTTTGGGCTGCATGCATTGCCGCATGCGAGGGCGGCACCGCTTCCCGCTATTGGCCCGTTCGTACTGGCGGCGGCGGCGTTCTTCCTGCTGCTGTTCGTGGAGTCGCGCGCCAAGGCGCCGCTCGTCGACCTGACCTTCTTCGCGCGGCGCAGCTTTGTCATGGGAGTGGCCATCGGCTCGCTGTCGATGTTCAGCATCCTGAGTCTGCTGCTCTACTTCAACCTCTATGCGCAGAGCCGGGAAGGACTGGGCCTCACGGCGCTGGAGGCCGGCGCCGCGCTGCTGCCGCTGAGCGCGGCACTGCTTGCGCTCGCCCTGTCCGCTTCCGCGGTGGCGGCACGCCTCGGGCTGCGCAATGCCATGCGGGGCGGCATGGCGCTGATCGCGATCGCCAGTGCCGTGATCGGCACGGCCGTCGCCGGGGGCGCTGTCGGCTCTCGCGCCCACGCAAGCGGGGCAGGGGTCTGGGATCATCAACGCCTGCACCTTTCTTGGCGGCAGCTGCGGCGTTGCGGGCGGCGCCACTGCCTTGGCGCTGGGGGGATTTCCCGCCGTGCTGACGATGATTGCGCTCGCCGGCATTATCGGCGCTGCGCTTAGCCACTGGATCTCAGAGACGGCATAGGCACGCGCGTTTCGTCTGGCGCGCCGCAATCAGTAAGCCGGCAGCTCTCAAATCGATCGTGTCGGCCAGGTCGTCTTGATCCAATTGTACGTCGCGGATGGATCATCGTGGCCGTCCCCCGGCTTTGGCCAATCGGGGGGCGCCGACACGTTGCGGACGTCTTGCACGATGATTCGGTCAGGATCCCAGATTGGAAATGGATATTCCGGCACGTTCTTGCTGAATCCAACGACCGTCGGCTTGAACCCCGAGTGATCCTCGGGCCGAATGTAGAGGTAGCCCGCAGGGGTCGCCATCACCATGCCCTCGAGCATGGTGATGATCTGGCTGGGTTCCGGCCATGTGCCCAAAAGATCGTTGGCTTTCTCGATCGCGTATTTCAGCAGATAGAGCGTTGTGTATGCGCCTTCCGCCGCGTAGTTGGGATACTCGTTCCAGCGTTTGTGATACCGCTCGACAAATTGCTTGTTGAGCGGCCATTCATTTCCTGGTGGATAGGTAAAGTGATAGTTGGCGTGCGCACCCGCGAGAATTCCCTCGGGATGATCTTTGCCCAACGCGCTGGGCTCGATTCCAAATCCGATATTGGCGATCACTTTCATATTATCGTACATGCCAAATCTAAGCGCCTGCTTGTAGAATGAAACATAGTCGCCTCCCCAAAGCGATGTGACCAGGAGATCCGGCTTGGAGGCGATCGCCTTGGTGATGTGCGCGGTGTAGTCGCCGGCGAAAAGCTTGGGCCACCCCTCGGAAACGATTTCGCTTCCCGGATAGAGCTTCTCCGCCGCGATCTTGGAGTGAACGAATTGCACTCGGCCGAAGTTGTAGTCAGGATGGATGTGCGCGATCCGTTTTATGTTGGGCCAAGTTCTGGATGCGGCCACCATGCACGATACGGCGTCCGACGAGAGAATATTCGTGACACGAAACACGTATTTCGGCTTCTTGACGACGACGTCGAAGAGATGGTCCGTGCAGCCGTCGGTAAAAATTGTCGGGATTTCCAGTTCTTCCGCAACCGGGGCCAGGGCAACCGTGTCGCCGGCGGATATCACGCCGGTGAACCAGTCGATGCCCTCTGAAAGCTTCATTCTTCTGAGCTCTTTTACATTGCCGTCAACACCGGCCGCTTCATCCGCCGTAATCGTCACGATCTTGCGCGCGCCGAGAAATCCACCCTCGGCGTTGATTTCGTCGGCGGCAAGGGTATGCCCTTTCAATGCTGGAGCTCCCAGAGCGGCGCCGGGCCCCGTTTGAAAGGTCATGTGGCCGACCTTGAAAGACGTAACGGGAATCTTTCCTTTCGGTTTGGCGACCGCTCCCGCGGCGCGCGGAGCCGCGACATAGGCGGTTGCCGCGACTGTTGCCGCCACGCCCAAGCTTCCAATGAAATTGCGTCGATCCACCCGTTCGTCCATGTCGGCCACTCCTGTATTGCGGCACCATACCGGCAAATCGTCACGCCGTCGAGATTGCGGACCGTTGTCACTATGGCAGCAAGGCGCGATGGGCTAAGGTTGACAACGACATGAAAAAGGGCCGCCGTGATACGCGCGAAGCTTGACCCGCACAAGTTCATCCGCCGCATTCCACTCGCCCCGCATCAGATGCAAGATCGGCTCACGCGAGTTGAAGATGCAATCGTTCTTTGTCACCTCGGATTGCCGCGCATCACGCGCGAAGATTGGTCGTTGGCGATTGACGGACTGGTCTTGCGCCCACGGACCCTCTCATTTTCCGACCTCATGCGATACGAGAAGGTCTCCGTGACGAGCGTACACCAATGCGCCGGCAGCCCACTGGCGCCGTATGAGCCGACGCAGCGCGTTTGCAATGTCAGCTGGGCCGGCGCGCGCCTCGCCGACATTCTCGCTGAATGCGAGCCGCATCCGACCGTTCGATTTGTGTGGTCGACCGGCGCGGACTATGGCGAGTTCGCCGGCGTCAGCGTCGAAGCCTATGTCAAGGATATGCCCCTTGATCGCGTGCGGTCGGACGTTTTGGTTGCTTATGAAATGAACGGCGAGCCACTTGAGGCCGAGCACGGATTTCCCGCGCGCCTCGTGGTGCCCGGTTTCTACGGTACGAACAGTGTTAAGTGGCTCACGCGGATGACGCTGGCCGAAGCGCGCGCGTCGGGGCCCTTCACGCAGCGCTGGTACAATGACCCCGTGCAGGATGAATGTGGGTCGGCAAGCGGTCGCACCGTGCCCGTTTGGGCGATCGCGCCGCAATCGGCGATTGTCGCGCCGGCTCCCGATGCGGCCATCAACGCTTCCGAGGCGACCGAGATTTGGGGTTGGGCCTGGGCGGACAGTGGAGTTGGCCAAGTCGAGATTAGCGTCGATGGCGGGTCCTGGCAGCCGGCTCTACTGGAGCCGGCCGCTGAGCGGGCTTGGCAGCGTTTCACGCTGTCGTGGATGCCGGAGAAATGCGGAACCGTGACGCTCGCGTCGCGCGCCACTACGGCGAGTGGCGAATGCCAACCTGCGTCAGGTCGGCGCAATGCCAT
>VAZL01000334.1 GCA_005883445.1 Alphaproteobacteria bacterium
AGGCCTGGGGTCAGCTCGATGCCGCCAAGGCGCAAATCGACGCCACCCAATCGCAGGTCACCTCCGCCGAGGTTGCGCTCAACGGCGTGCGCGAGGAGGCGCGCGTGGGCCAGCGCACCACGCTCGATGTGCTCAACTCGCAGCAGGACCTCGTCAACGCGCGGGTGGCGCTCGTCACCGCGCAACGCGACCGGGTGGTGGCGTCCTACACGGTGCTGGCGGCGACTGGCGCGCTGTCGCCGCAAATCCTCGGGCTCAAGATCGAGGTCTACGATCCGGTCACGCACTACCAGCAGGTGCGCGACGCCTGGGGCGGCGTGCGCGCGCCGGACGGACGATAGAGCCGATTCCCGCATTGCAAAAGCAAACTGAGACTCTGCTCGCACGAGCTTACTTGCGTTCGCTTCCGGCCATGCCATAGTCCTGGCACTCCAGCGGATGGCGCTGATTCCAAAATTTGCTGGGGCTCCGACCCCGGCGGGTGAGGGGGGACGCGGTCAATGACGCAGCCTGCGAAGGGTCAAGAGCCCTCGATGGAGGAGATTCTCGCCTCCATCCGCAGGATCATCGCCGACGACGAGCCGGCCAACGAAACGACCGAGAGCCGGCAAGAAAACGTGGCGCGCGAAAGCGCCGCTCAAGCGCCGCCGCGCCCGTCGGCTGCGCCCTCCCACGCCGCGCCGATGAGCCCGCCGCCGCGCATTGCTCCTGCGGACGCCGCTGCGTCCACGCCGCCGATGTCGGAGGAGGAGATCGACTCGATGCTGGCCCATCTGCGGGGCACGCCGCGCCAACCCTCCGCTGCGTCGGCGCGGACCGAGGCGGCAGCTGCGTCCGAACCGGCCCCCACGCTCGATGCGCCGCGTGCCGCTATCGAGGAGCGCGGCCTGCTCTCTGCCGCGACCACCGCCGCGGTTGACGCCGCTTTCGATGCGCTGGCGCGCACGGCGCAGGCGCGCAACGGTCGTACCCTCGAGGAGGTGGTCAGCGAACTGCTGCGGCCGATGCTCAAGTCTTGGCTCGACGAGAATCTGCCGGAGATGGTCGAGCGGCTGGTGCGCGCCGAGATCGAACGCGTGTCGCGCGGACGAGGTTGACGATAGACGACGCAGGAGACGGACAGGCTACGCTTTGCCGACTTCGGTCCGCTGTCGGTTCTCCTCCATCGTCCGCCGCCGGAGTTTTCCCGCGAACCAGAAAGCCAAGGCCGGCAGCGCGACGGCGGTCGCGATGAACAGCGGCACCGCCGTGAAGCGGTCGAACACGAGCGCGCCCGCGGCGACCCCCAGCGTCTGGCCGAGATAGATCGCCGAAGAGAAGATCGCGACCGCGGTGCCCCGCGCCTCCGGCGTCATCTGCGTGGCATTGGTCTGCAGCGTGTTGTGCAGCGCGTAGAAGCCAAGCCCGATGGCGGTGACCGCGATGGGCGTGAGCCACCAAGCGGCGCTGAGCGCGAGCGTCACATAGGCGAGACCCAGCAGCACCCCGCCAAAGATTGCGAGCCCTGCTTGTCCGAAACGGTTCACCAGTTGCTGAACCGAGGCGGCATAGAGCAAGCCCCCGATCCCGAACGTTCCGACGATCAGCCCGATCGCGCTGAAGGTGAGCCCGAAGCGCAGATGCAGATCGGCGCCGACATAGGCGAAGGCGCCCCATCCGATGCTCGCCTCGATGAACACGGCGAGAATGACGAAGCGCGCCCATGGGTTGGAGAGCACGGCGACATAGTCGGCGATGAAACCGCGCGAGGCTTCGCCGCCGTGGCCGCCAGCGCGGGTGCGCGGATTGGTCAGAAGCTCGAACACGAGTCCCGTGGTGGCGAGCGCGAACATGCCCGCCAGCACGAAGAAGACGTCGCGCCAGCCGAACAGGTCTCCGAGCACGCCGCCCGCCGCTTGGCCGAAGAGCTGGCCGAAAATCTGTCCCGAGAGATAGCGCGCGAGCACCGGCTGGCGGCGCTCATAGGGCGTCACGTCTCCCACATAGGCCATGGACAGCGGAATGATCCAGCCGGCGGCCGCGCCCGACGCGAAGCGCGCGAGCGCGAGCGCGGAGAGCGATTGGACCGTGCCGCAGAGCGCCACCAGGATCGAGGCGAGCGCGCACATCAACGTGACGGTGCGATATTTGCCGAAGCGGTCGCCGACCGGGCCGATGATGAGCTGGATCGTGCCGTGGCTGACGGCATAGGCGGCGACCACGATCGAGGCTTCGCCCACCGTGGTGCCGAAATCGGCGGCGATCTGCGGCAACAGCGAGTCGGTCACCCGCACCATCGCCTGGCTCGCAAAGCCAGCGACCGCGAGCAGGATGATGGAGCGCGTCGGGACTTTCTGGCTGGCCGGCGAGGAGGTCACGCGGGATTTCGTTGCTGCGTCCGTTCGGGTGTGGGCGTTGACAGGGCGCAGCGCCGCGGGCTTTTTACCGCGAAATCGCCGGACCGAGACATGATCGACAAGACATACCAGCCCTCCGCGGTCGAGGGGCGCATTTACGCCAAGTGGGAGGAGGCGGGCGCATTCCGCGCCGGCCGGCCGCAGCGGCGCGACGCCAGGCCCTATTGCATCGTCATTCCACCGCCCAACGTCACCGGCTCGCTGCATATGGGGCATGCGCTCAACAACACGCTCCAGGACGTGCTCGTGCGCTTCGAGCGCATGCGCGGCCGCGACGTGCTGTGGCAGCCCGGCACCGATCACGCCGGCATCGCCACGCAGATGGTGGTCGAGCGCCAGCTCATGGAGCGCCAAGAGCCCGGTCGGCGCGCGCTCGGGCGCGAGAGATTCCTCGAGAAGGTGTGGGCGTGGAAGGCCGAATCGGGCGGCGCCATTACCCAGCAGCTCAAGCGCCTGGGCGCCTCCTGCGACTGGTCGCGCGAACGCTTCACCATGGACGAGGGGCTCTCACGCGCCGTGCGCAAGGTGTTCGTGGAGCTTTACCGCGCCGGCCTCATCTACAAGGACAAGCGGCTGGTCAATTGGGACCCCAAACTCGGCACCGCCATCTCCGACCTTGAAGTGCAGCAGGTCGAGGTGAAGGGACATCTCTGGCACATCCGCTATCCGCTCGCGGGGGCGCGCTTCGATCCGGACGATCCTTCGACCTTCATCACGGTCGCGACCACGCGGCCGGAAACGATGCTCGGCGACGTCGCGGTGGCGGTGCATCCCGACGACGAGCGCTACCGGCATCTCGTCGGCAAGCACGCCATCCTGCCGCTGGTCGGCCGGCGCATCCCGATCATCGCCGATGAATATTCCGATCCGGAGAAAGGCACCGGCGCGGTCAAGATCACGCCGGCGCACGACTTCAACGACTTCGAGGTGGGGCGCCGCCACGACCTGCCCCCCGTCAACGTGCTCGACGCCGCCGCGCATCTCAACCTCGCCGGCAACGAGGCGTTTCTGCGCGAGGTGCCGGCCTCGGCGGAACTCGACCAAACGCTCGCCTATCACGGCCGCGATCGTTTCGCGGTGCGCAAGGAGATCGTGCAGCGCTTGGAGGCGGCGGGCATGCTCGCCAAGGCCGAGCCGCACACACACGCGGTGCCGCACGGCGACCGCTCGGCTGTCGTGATCGAGCCGTTTCTCACCGATCAATGGTACGTCGACGCCAAGACGCTGGCGGCACCGGCGATCGCGGCGGTACGCAGCGGACGGACCGTGTTCGTGCCGCGCAATTGGGAGGCGACCTATTTCAACTGGATGGAAAACATCCAGCCCTGGTGCATTTCGCGTCAGCTGTGGTGGGGCCATCAGATCCCGGCTTGGTACGGGCCGGACGGCAAGGTGTTCGTCGCCGAGAGCGAAGCCGAGGCGCTGAGCGATGCGATAAACCATTATGTTGCCAACGGCACGATCTCCGGCGACGCCGCGGCAGAGATGCGTCGTCAGGCAAGCAAGTCGACCTTGCTCACCCGCGACGAGGACGTGCTCGACACGTGGTTCTCCTCCGCGCTGTGGCCGTTCTCGACCTTGGGTTGGCCCGACGACACGCCCGAGCTCAAGCGCTACTACCCGACCGACGCGCTGGTGACCGGCTTCGACATCATCTTCTTCTGGGTCGCGCGCATGATGATGATGGGCCTCTACTTCATGGCCGACGCGCCCTTCCACACCGTCTATATCCACGCCCTCGTGCGCGACGAGCGCGGCGCCAAGATGTCGAAGTCGAAGGGCAACGTCATCGATCCGCTCGAGCTGATCGACGAGTACGGCGCCGACGCGCTGCGCTTCACGCTCGCCGCCATGGCGGCGCAAGGGCGCGACATCAAGCTCTCCACCCAGCGGGTCGAAGGCTACCGCAATTTCGCAACCAAGCTGTGGAACGCTTGCCGCTTCGCGGAAATCAACCATTGCGCGACCGTGCCGAGCTTCGACCCGGCGTCGGTGAAGGAAACGCTCAACCGCTGGATCGCGCACGAAACCGGCAAGGCCGTACGCGAAATCACCGAGGCGATCGAGGCCTACAAGTTCAACGAGGCCGCGGGGGCGGCCTACCGCTTCGTCTGGAACATCTTCTGCGACTGGTATCTCGAGCTGGCCAAGCCGGTGCTGCAAGGCGCCGACGGCGGCGCCAAGGACGAGACGCGCGCGATGACCGCCTGGGTGCGTGACGAGATCCTCAAGCTGCTGCATCCGTTCACGCCGTTCGTCACCGAGGAGCTGTGGCAGGTCACGGCGCAAGCCGGCGCCGCTCGCGAGGGGCTGCTTGCGCTCGCGCCCTGGCCCAAGCAGCCTGCGCTCGACGACCTCGAGGCCGAGGCCGAGATCGGCTGGATCATCGACCTCGTCACCGCCATTCGCTCGGTGCGCGCGGAAATGAACATCACCATGGCGACCGAGATCCCCGTCGTGCTGGTCGCCGCTTCGCCGGCGACGCAGGCGAGAGCCAAGCGCTGGGCCGACACCATGCGCCGCCTCGCGCGCCTCTCCGAAATTTCGTTCGCGCCGCGTCCGCCGCAGGGCGCGGTGCAGCTCATCGTGCGCGGGGAAATCGCGGCGCTGCCGCTCAAGGGGGTGATCGATTTCGCTGCCGAAAAAGCGCGCCTCGAGAAGGAAATGGCGCGCGTTAAATCCGACATCGCCCGCATCGACGCCAAGCTCGGCAACGCCGACTTCGTCGCGCGCGCGCCGGAGGACGTGGTCGAAGGCGAGCGCGAGAAACGCGAAGAAGCCGAGACGCGCCGGCTCAAAATCGACGAAGCGCTCGCGCGCCTCAAGGGCGCGGCGTGAGTTTTCACTTGACGGCGCTTGCCGCGGCTTTGAGCGTTGCCAGTGCGCCTCTCCAATCTGGGAAAAGGCTGCCGTCCGTCACGCGCCGCATGGGCAGAGCGATGCGCAGATCGAGTTGCCTCATGTCGGCAAGGTCGGCCGCGCGACATTGGGGGCTGAATATACCGTAATCGAACACGATGTCGGTATCGACCACCCCCGAAAAAATCATGCCCGTCATCATCAGATTGGCGCGCACGAGGCGCACCCGCTCATCGCGTGCGCGCAGGCAGTGCGAGAACTGCTGCGGGAGCACCACAAGCGAGCTGCCGTCGCTGCGCCCGGAGACATGCCAACCGCCGCGGATCAGCGTCAGCCGCATATCGCGTGCCGGCACCAGCGGTTGGCCGACCTCCACCGAAAGCACTGCGCGTCTGGTGAAATCGAAATTCGGCTGCGCCATCAGTGCCGCGATCTCGGCGCGCGAGGCGGTCGTCTCGATCTCGGTCGGGCTGTAATCACCGACATTGGGATGAGGCAGCTCGTAAACGTACCAAAGGCCGTGCCGACCGCCGGCGGGACGGTATGGAAACGTACTGACTGCAAAATTTGCATCTGCCGAGAGCGGCAAAGGTTCGTGGCCCGGCACGTAATAGCGCGCGCCCAGTAGCTGCAATGCCTTCCAATAAATCTCCCAGGATCGCCCAGGGGAAGGGACGAATCCGTTCGCGCGCATCCGCTGTTCCGTGACGGAATGGGTAAAGTAAAATGAGGCGGGCGTCACCAACTGGCCGTATTGCAGAACGGTGGGGATGCTGTGGGCCCAAAGACCGTTGACCGTAAGACTTGTCCTGTAATCGTAGGGCCAGACATGCGCCGAGCCGCGAAACGGCCGGCCAACCTCTAAACCAAGCTTATCCTCAAAGAACGCGATGAGTTCCGGCTCATTGGGCCAAGGCTCGTGAAACAATTCGGCGCGCTGCGGTCCCACCGTTGCGGCGAAATTTGCGAACGCCGCGGGGATGATTGCGACAGCGATGAACGCCGCTGCAGTCGTCAACAACCGCAATCGTGTCGGTGCTCCGGCATGATGAAAGAACCGCTTGATGCCATCGCGTCGGCCTGCCGTCGTAGTGACCCGCCCGGCCGAAAGAGCCGCAACGCGCAGCGCGCCCCAATATCCCGCGACGGCCGAGATGACGAACAGCGGAAACAAGCCGTGCGCCAGGTACACGGGCAATGGAGCCTGCCAAGGAACGTTCAGCAGCAGATAAAGCAGGCTGTATCCGGCCAAAAGGAGATAGCTCACTATGCCGGTCACGACGAGAAGGCGCGCACGGCCCGATAGCGTCAACAATCCGAGCAGCCAACCGAGCGCCCAAAGAATGTAAAAATACTTCACGTAAGGCGAATAGAAGAGCTCAGAGGCCAAGAGATCCGGTGCTGCCGGGCGGTCGCCCGAACCCGGGAAATGAATCCGCGCCGTGTACCTCGTCAACGTATAGGCGTACTCGGCTGCACCGCTGAGAAAGAATAAAACAGCACAGCAGCCGAGCGTGGCCCATCGAACGAGAATCGTCTTCAGGTGCAACCGGCCAAACGCGACGACGGCGAACGACGCCGCCCAAGCAAAACCGTGGACCATGCTCCACAGCGGGTCGCAGCAGAGGCTGTAGAACAGCAGTGCGAAAATGGCAGCCGTGGTGAGGCTGAAATCGCACCATGATCCCGACTCGAGACGCGCCAACAGTCCGAGCGCAATCATGTGCGGCGCGTAGACGACGGCGTTCCCGACCATGAGGGAAAAGATTGTCGATAGTTGAAAAATAAACGAGGACGGCGCAAACAAGATTATCGACAGTTGAGCGCCGATCGCGCTCGGCACCACGGGCACGTCGAAACAACGCGCCATGATGTAGCCGGCGATGACGAAGATGCCGAGCGCTATTGCCGCCGACACATCGGTGGCTAGCTCCTTTGGAAGAAAAGCGAACGGCCAGTATGCAGGATTGACCCACACGTTCATCGGAAGCAGTTGCGAGCCGAGGCCCTGGGTCGAGTTGATGATGTTGAATTGCAAAAAGCTGCCAAACTTGTACGCGGTGAGGATCGTTGCCTGTGCCAGCTTGCCATCGCCGCCGTTGTAATTCGTGCCGTGGATCGCAGCGGACAACACCAGTTCGGCCGCGACCAACGCGATGACGGCAAACCCCGCAACAACAAATCGGGCAAACGCCGTTAGCTGCTTACCTTCGGAATCATTCCTGATCATGTGCCCAGCCAGGTTCGCTATTGAGTGATACCAGGAATGCTTGGCGCTAGCAGACGACGAAGTCCTCTTGCAACGCGCCGCCGGACCATACATTGGGTCATCATCGCCGCGGGCGAGGCGTGAACAAGAACAGCGAACGTCGCAGCCGGGAGTGCAATGCGGGAATTTTGGGTTGCCATCGGCTTGCTCTGGCTCGCCGGGGTGGGTCTGCGGCTGAGCATCTTGGCGGT
>VAZL01000975.1 GCA_005883445.1 Alphaproteobacteria bacterium
TCCATATCGGTTCCGCGTATTCATGCACCGAGATCGTTGACTGCATGTACCACGCGCTCATGCGTCGCAATTTGGATGGTTCCTCGCCCGACACTTTTTTGATGTCCAAGGGCCATGGCTGCATGATTCAATACGTCATTCTGGAGGAAGCCGGCGTGCTGAGCCGCCGGGATCTCGACGATTATTGCAAGCCCAACGGCAGGCTCGGCTGCCATCCGGATTACGGCAACCCGGGCATCGAGGCCTCGACGGGCTCGCTTGGTCACGGTCTCTCCATGGCGGTCGGAATGGCGCTGGCCGAACGCGGCCGCGAGACCGATGGGATCATCTACGTCGTGCTCAGCGACGGCGAGGTGCAGGAAGGCTCGACCTGGGAGGCGGTCATGATGGCTTCCTCGCTCGGCTGTTCGAACATCGTCGCCGCAGTCGATAACAACGACTTTCAAAGTCTCGGGCGAACCTCCGTCACCCATCCCTCATTTTATCCCCTCGCGGAGAAGTTCGCGGCATTCGGATGGGAGACGGCCGAAGCCGACGGGCATGATTCGGCTGCCGTATTCGGCGCGATCTCTGCGCGCTCGGGCAAGAGACCATTCATGCTGTGTGCCAAGACCACCAAAGGCAAAGGCGTGAGCTATATGGAAAACGTGCCGATCTGGCACTATCGCTCGCCGAGCAAGCAGGAATATCAGCAGGCGGTGATCGAGCTCGAACGGGCGGCGCAATGAGGAATACGTTCTCCGAGGCGCTTTACAAGGCGGCCAGCAGCAATCCCGATATCTATATCGTGGTCGCCGACATCTCGCCGGCCGGCAGCATGGCGAAGTTTAGCCAGCAATATCCCGCGCGGTTCATCAACGTCGGCGTCGCCGAGCAGAGCATGATCGGAATTTGCGCCGATGGTGCGCGACGACCTGTGCTATCAGAACCTACCCGTCACCGTGGTCGGCATGGGCGCCGGCGTCATTTACTCTACGCTGGGCGGGACACACCATACGCAAGAGGACATCGCCATCGCCGGAGCGTTGCCCAATATGCAGATCATCGCGCCGTGCGACCCGGCCGAGTGCACCGAGGCGACGAACTATTGCGCCACGCAGAAAAAGGGGCCGATCTATTTGCGCATCGGCAAGGCGGGCGAGCCGAACTATACCGACAAGGCGGTCGACCCCTGGGTGTTCGGCAAGCTGCGCTACATCAAGCGCGGCAGCGACGTATGCATTCTGTCCTATGGAATCATCATGCAGAAGGCGATGCAGCTCGCCGAACGCTTCGAAGCCGCAGGCAAGTCGGTTTCGGTGATCTCTTGCCACACCATGAAGCCGCTCGATGTCGATGGCATTGCGGAGGCGCTTGCGCGTCACAAGCACGTGGTGGTCATCGAGGAGCATGCGCCGCAAGGGGGTCTTGCCCCGCGCACCAAGCAGATTGCGTGGGATACGCGGGCGACCTGCCGGCTCGACACCTTCACCCTGCAAGATGCTTTCATCCACAATTATGGCAGTCATGACGACCTGCTGAGCGCCCATGGCATCGATCTTCCGTCGATGTCGGCCGGGGTAGGTCTGGCATGAACGAAACGGTCAAGGCCGCCGCGCGGGCGCCGAACACGGCTTCGCTCG
>VAZL01000976.1:0-223 GCA_005883445.1 Alphaproteobacteria bacterium
CGGACGGCTACGCCGCCTTCAAGATCAAGGTCGGCATCGACACGCCGCGCGTCGATGGCGAGCGCACCCGCCGGCTCTGCCAGCTGCTCGGGAGCGATGCGCTGATCTCATCCGACGCCAACCAGGGCTGGAGCACGCAGGAGGCGGTGCAATACGTGCGCGCGGTCGCCGATGCCGGGCTTGGTTTCTTCGAGCAGCCGGTCAAGGCGGACGACATCGCCGG
>VAZL01000976.1:576-821 GCA_005883445.1 Alphaproteobacteria bacterium
ATCGATGCGACGTTCCGGTGCGGCAAGTGGCGTAGCGGCGATCGCCGGCGCGGGATTGTTTGGGGGGCTGCGAATGAAGCAAGACAATATCGGCATTGCGGTGGTCGGCGCCGGCCGCATCGGCACATTGCGCGCGCGCCTTGCCGCCAAGCACCCCGCGGTCCGCTTCCTGGCGATCTCCGATCGCGATCCCGCGCGCGCCCGCGCGCTCGCCGCCGAGGCTGGCGCCGACGTCCACAGCGGCA
>VAZL01000335.1 GCA_005883445.1 Alphaproteobacteria bacterium
TCATGACCGGGACCTTGTCGCGCACGATCAGCTTCTCGGCGACCGCGGCCGCTTCGGTCGGATTGCTCTTGTTGTCCTCGATCACTAGCTCCAATTTTTTGCCGAGAACCCCGCCCTTGGCGTTGATTTCGTCCGCCGCGATCTTCGCGCCATTGGCGACGTAATTTCCGGACGCCGCGAACGCTCCGGTCAGCGGCTGAATGACGCCGACCTTGATGCTCTCTTGCGCGGCTGCCGTCGTCACGCCGGCGGCAAGGACGATTGCCGCCAGTGTCGCCGTCTTGCTTGCGTATTGCCTCATGTTTGTCCCTCCGTTGTGCGAGCGGCGCTAGCCGATCTCGTCGCTACTGGATCTGTTCGGGAAGTAAGCAGCACATCGTAAGCGAGCGCGATGAGCCTCTTGGTACGCGTGCCGGCCCGGACGGGGCGTCAGTGGCTCCCGTGTTGGAATGATAACATGAGGAGCGAATGACTGGGCAAGCCGAAATTGCCGCATGTTACGCGGCAAATTGCATAGTTTTACGCCAGCCGAAAGCCGCGTCATGAGGCTGGTCTTTCGCGCCGTCATCATGTGTCGCACGATCCTGTTCACTTCGCCTTGAGCCGGGGAATGATCTCGCGCGCGATGGTCTCGATCTGCTCCGTCTCGTATCTGTAAGGAACGAAGATGATCTTCTGCGTTCCGACCGCCAGGTGCGCCTTGAGCTGCTCGACGCAGTCATCGACCGTTCCCATGACGGCGCTATCCTTGGTCGATTCGCTCCAAGCGGCAAAATCCCACTCCTTGCTCAGCCATTCCATCATCCGGCTCTCGACGGCTTGGCGGGACTTGCCGACGAAGATCGGCAACTGCGAGGCGTTGAGGAGCTTGTCCGGGTCTTTTCCGCCTTCCTTTGCGAAGCTGCGGATCTTGTTCCACGACTTGGCGAAGCTTTCGGGCCGATAGAAATAGGTCAGCCAGCCGTCGCCGCTGACGGCTGCGCGCTTGAGCACGCGATCGACATATCCGCCGATCAAGATCGGCGGATATGGTTTCTGCACGGGTTTGGGATACATCACGCCGGCCGGGATGTCGTAGCGCGAGAACTTGCCGCTGACCGTGTGCTCGGTCCAGAAGCGTTTGAGGATATCGAGGTTCTCGTCCATGATCTTGCCGCGCTGCTCGAACGGCACGCCGATCGCATTGAATTCGCGCCGGTACCAGCCCGATGCCATTCCCATCAGCAGTCGGCCGTCGGACAACAGATCCATGCATGCCAGCTGCTTGGCGAGGATCACCGGATTACGCATCGGCAGCACCAGGATGCCGGTGCCGAGCTTGATCTTGCTGGTGCGAGCGGCGATTGCGGTGAGAAGCGTCAACGACTCGATGATCGGAAAGTTCGGCTCGACGCCGAGCAGGATGTGATCCCACACCCAAAGCGAGTCGAAGCCGAGATGCTCCATCCTCACCCCGTACTCGACCAGCGCCTTGACATCCGGCATCTGCGGATAGGCGGTGAAATTTGGCACCGCGATGCCGAATGTCCGATCCAAACCAGCCATCACAAACTCCTCTGCTGTCGAACGCCGATATGTCGAGGCCGGGCGCTAGTGTCCCGATTCCGAAGTTCGCAAGTCCTTGCAGCATCCTCTCGTGCGAACTTCGGAATCAAAGGGACACTAGCAATCTTATTAGTCTAGTGTGGTTTTTGGATTTGAAGTTTCTATGCGAGCTCGCTCCACACTCCGTAGAAACTTCAAATCCACCACACTAGCCGGTATAGAGTCGGTCGGGATCCAATTCGCGCAATAGCTCGAGTTCCTGATCCGTCGGCGGCTCGGTCACCCCCAGATGGGGAGCGAAAGCTAAGACAAATCCGGTATTGTCCTGCAGCTCTTCTCGACTGACGCCTGGATTGAGCGACATCACCTGCATGCGCCGCTCGTCGGCGTCGAATCCGAACACCGCCAAGTCGGTGACCACGCGGAACGTGCCGCCGGCGAGCAAACCGCTTGCGCGCCGCGTGTCGCCGCCGCGCAAGTAGCCGGGGCTGGTGACGAAATCCACGTGCTCGACGAAACGGCGCTTCTCGTGCTTCATCGCCACGATCATGTGCGCGAGACTGGCAATGTCGTTGCCGCCGCCCGTCCCCGGCAGCCGGGTTTTCGGCCGCGCCGGATCGCCGATGAAGGAGCTGTTCAAATTGCCGTACTGATCGACCTGCGCCCCGCCCATGAAGCCGACATCGACGTAGCCGCGCTGCAGCAGCAACAGCACTTCGGCGCTGCCGAGCACCATGTTGGCGCGCTTGGTGCAGCGCTGGTCGTTGGTCGAGGGCGGCAGTTTGCCCGGCTCGATGAAAGCGCCGATCACGCCGCCTTCGAACAGAATCGTCAGCCCCGGGCAACGCAGCCGCTGCGCCAGCGTGGCGGCCAAGAGCGGGATGCCGACGCCCGCGAACACCACCTGACCGTCGCTGAGCTGGCGAGCACTCAGGATGGTGAGCAGCTCGGCTGCGCTGTAGCCGTGCTTTCTAAGCATCGTAGATGCTCTCCCCGGCGCGGGCCGCCTCGAGCAATTCGTCGATTCCGATCAAGGCCAGAAATTCGCTCCACGATTTAGGTCCGTGGACGAAGCGCTCGATGTATTGCTGCATCCCTTTGACGGGATCGCCGTTCACCAGCCCCACGTAATACTCCATGTGGCGCAACATCGGCTCGTAAACGCCGTAGCATTCGTGCGGAGCACATCCGAACGGCAACTCGACCACGGCGTCGACCGCGAAAAAAGGAATCTTGGTCTGGTCCGGAGCACGCCGGATCTGATCGTTGGAGACGATGCGCTCCGTCGTCAAAATGACTTTGTTGGCGGCCATCGCCAGATCGACGTCCATGAATTGCAGCCCGTCGATCTGCGCGTTGCCGTAGGCATCGCAGCGCTGGACGTGGATCAAGGCGACGTCCGGGTTGAGCGCAGGGACCAGCAGAAGCTTCTCGCCGGTGAACGGGCAATCGAACTCGATCGCCTCGGGGCGCTGCTTGCGCACGTCCGACCCCAGCATCGATCGGATCGGCATGAAGGGAACACCCATGGCGCCGGCGCGAAATCGCATTCCCATCGCCATGTGGCTCCACTCGTCGTAGCGCACTTTTCCGCTCTCGACGTGATGACGCATCACCTTCGAGACGCCCCAGAGAATTCCCTGGCTGAACCAGCTCGTCACCACGTGATCGCACGCGCCTGACGCATACAGCAGGTCGCCGTCGCTGGAGACGATGCTGCGCGAGCAGGTGAGCCCTTTTCGACCGGCGCGGATGAGCGCCCAAATCATGCCCATCGGCGTGCGCGACATCGTGCTGCCGCCGATCCCGACCGAATCTCCATCGCGCACGAACGAGGTCGCCTCTTCGAGCGAGACGACCTTGTGGCGCAAACTTCGGTCGCGGCGCAGTAATTCTTCGCGCAGCTCCAAGTACGTGGGAGCGGCCTTGCCGGTCGCTTTGCGGTCTTTCGCTGCCATGCCGGTTCAAGAAGCGCGCCGGGCGCCGACCTCCGCGTTGAAATCCTCGATCAGGCGATCCCACGTCGGTATGCCGTCCACGAGACCGCGCCAGAACCGTTGGTCCTTTCGGCGATCGAAATCGTCGATCGCCACGCCCTGCTGTTCCACCCAGGTGTAATATCCGAGATTGAAAATACGCTTGCGATCGAAATGCGTGAGCTCGAGGACGTGATCGTCCACGATGCCTTCCAGGTGGCGGCTGAAGATCTCGCCGGCGTTGACCTCGTCGAATCCATCCCCATAGCGGCGCGCCAGAAAGCTCCGTCGCTCGCTGGCGTAGAGCAGCGCGCTGTCGGTCGCGACCGTCATGACCACGTCGTCGGCGCTGAAATCAAGATGTTTGGCGACCTTTATGGCGGCAACGATATTGGCAAGCCCCGAGATGCCGATGTCGTCGAAGGTTCTCACCACATCCGGGTCGATCTTTCGCCGCCCCGCCAAATAGCTGCGCCCGACATTGCCCCCAAACAAGAGATTGAGCGAATCCGTGGTCAGATCGGACACGCCGACGACCAGGTCGGTGTTCATGACGTTGTGGATCAGGGGGATGTGCTTGTCGCCGATGCCCTGGATATTGTGCTCGCCATATCCGTTGCAAAGCATGGTCGGGCACTCGATCGCCTCGACCGCGGCGATCTTCGTGCCGTGCCGCGATTT
>VAZL01000336.1 GCA_005883445.1 Alphaproteobacteria bacterium
GCGCAGCGCTCGGGCAGATCAATCCGACCAATGAGCTTGCCGGCAGCGCTGAAGATCATCACGCCGTCGTTGCCCGCGCCCCCGCCCCAGCCGCACCACAAGTTGCCGTCAACGTCGACGCGCAAGCCGTCCGCTATGCCGCCGCGCTCGACGGTGATGAACGTTCGCCCGTTGGCGAGCTTCGTGCCGTCATCGACCACGTCGTAAACGCGAAAAACCTGTGGCGTCACGCCATCTTCTATGACGTACAGCTTCGTCTCGTCAGGCGAGAAGGCAAGCCCGTCCGGACGGTTGATGTCGCCCGCCACCACCGTTGCCCGTCCGTTTTTATCGAGCCGGTAGACGTTGGTTGGCAATTCCTGCGTGTCGATGATGCCGGAATAGTTGCTGGTGATTCCGTACACCGGATCGGTGAACCAGATCGAGTCGTCGGATCTCACCACGATGTCGTTCGGTGAGTTGAGCCGCTTACCGTCGAACCTGTCGATCAGCACCGTGATCGTTCCGTCGTACTCCGTGCGCGTGACCCGTCGCCCGGCGTGTTCGCAGGTGAGCAGCCGGCCCTGGCGGTCGCGCGTAAGACCGTTGGGCTTGTTCGCCGGTTTGCGAAAGATACTGACCTGCCCCGTCTCCTCATCCCAACGAGTGATGCGATCGAGCGCGGCATCGGACCACAAGAGATAGCGGCCATCGCCGAACCACACCGGTCCCTCGGCCCAGCGCATGCCGACGGCAAGACGTTCGATGCCGGCATTGTTGAGGCGATACTTCGCAAAGCTCGGATCGAGAATTTGGATGGCCGGGTCTGGGTAGCGGTCGCTCGGCTCCCACGCGGCCAAGGCGCGCGATGCGGCTGCGGCTGTCAGTGCGCTGACACCGCCGGTGAGCATGTCACGTCGTGAGATGCGCATGGCATTTCTCCCTCGTCGCTGCGACCGTGATTGGTCGAGCGCTTGCGCATCTTACTCAACGCGACATCGAGATCGAATGGACCGGGCGCGGCGATTGAACGGGGCAAGAAAGACCGAACATTTGGCCGACCAATGCTCGGCGGATTTCGAACCATTAGCCGCGGGCCTGCTCTTCCTTTATTGCATGATCGCTGCGCGCGAATATGATTGTCGATCGAAAACCTCGTATGCTCCCGCAGCGGCCCGCCTTCTACCGGGGTGGATTTTCGGGAACGACGCAAGCATGAATTCGATCAAGGCGACGGCGATACTGGCGATGCCGGTGCTGGCCGCGGCAGCAGCGATGGCTGCAAACGTCTTCGCGCAGGAGGCAAAGGCGCCGGCGAAGGATTACAATCAACGCGCGCTGGAGATCTATGAGTTCAGGAAGGCGGCTGCGAGCGGGCCGGAGCGAGGGCAGGAAATTTTTTATTACAAATGCTGGTTTTGCCACAACGAATTCGTGCAGGGAATCCCGCAGCTCACGGGCCTCTATGAGAAGCCCAACCTGCTGTCCGGCGAGAGCGTGAACGACGACACGGTGAAGGAGAAGATCCGCAACGGCGGCGCCGGCATGGCGGCCTACAAGTACACTTTGAGCGATGCGGATTTGAACGACCTCGTGAGCTACCTGCGGGAGAAGTGCTGCTGGGATTCCGATACACCCCCGCTCAATCCGCGCTATCGGATGCGCTGACACGGAGGAAACCATGGTCGCTGGCATCGGGCGTGGTCGCGGGATGCTTTCGCCGGCCGCATTGCTGGCTGCTTTCCTCCTGCTCGCGCAGGCCGCACAGGCGCAGAGCGTGGTGCAGCTCCTGGGCGGCCCGCATGGCGTCGTCAAATCCGCAAATGGCGCGCTGCTCGAAGGGATCATGGTGCAGCTGATCGCGCAAAAGAATGCGATCCGAACCACGGTCTACAGCAATGCGGACGGACGCTACGAATTCCCCAAGCTCGAGCCTGGAACCTATACCCTTCGAATTGCGCGGCCGCGCGAATTTCATCCGTTCGTCAGAGAAAAACTCGAAATCAACGGTCCGGACGAGCTCGCCGACATTACGCTCACGCGGGTGACGAACGCGGCATTGTTGCCGGCGCTTCCCGAGATCGCGGCGCAGATGACCGGATCGGAATGGCTGCTGAGCCTATCGGGAACCGGCGAGGAAAAAAGGCTGCTGACGGTCAACTGCAACTGGTGCCATTCCTATCAACAGATTTTCCGCAATCGCTACGACGAGCACGGTTGGGCCCAGATCGTCAATCGCATGACGAAGGGCGCGGGCTCGCCGCTGATCAACATGAATCCGCGCGGCCGCTTCAACGACGAGGACACGGCAAAATTGGTGAAATGGCTGGCGAGCGTGCGCGGCCCGGATTCCAAGGATCCGCCCTTCGTCACGTTGCCGCGGCCGCAGGGCCGCCAAACCAGGGTCGTCATCACCGAATACGAATTGCCGCGCCTCGAGCTTGCCACGCATGACGTTTGGGGGGATTCGAAGGGAAACATCTGGTACAGCCCGCATCGCAGCTCTTACATCGGCCGGCTCGACCCGCGCACCGGCGCGGTCAAGGAGTATCGCGTGCCTGCGGTCGACGCCGGCGTGCTTCCGGGCACGCACTGGATTTACGTGGATAAGAACGACATCGTGTGGGGCTCGGAAAACTGGGCGCACAGCATCTGGCGCTTCGACCCCAAGACGGAAGAGTTCACGCGGGTGCGCTGGAATGTTCCGGAGCCCGTGAATTCGCCGATGGGCGGCAATTACGCCATCGATCCGGACGGGTTCATCTGGCGCGCACGCGGCAAGGCCGTCGCCAAGATCGGCGCGCTCACCGGCGACACGATCCTGCGATTTCCGCTCAAGAAGTTCACGGGCACGTATGGTAGCGCGGTGAGCAGGGACGGCAGATATTTCGGCGGCGGCGCATGGCCGCGCGATGGCGTCGTCGTGGCCGACACCCAGACCGGCGAAGTGTTCGAGCCCGACTGCAGCGCCAATTGCGGCCCGGCGCGGGGAGAGTTCGATCCGCAAGGGAATTATTGGTCGGGCGGCCGCGGCGGCATGCTGGTGAAGTTCGACACCGCCAAGAAGCGGCTGTTCGAGTACCCGCTGCCGACCCCCTACGCCTCCATGTACAGTGCCCAGGCCGACAAGAACGGCGAGATCTGGGCCGGCGAAATGCACGCGGGCCGCTATCTTCGCTTCAATCCGAAGACCGAACAATTTACCGAATACGTGTTGCCTGAGCCTTACGGCATCGACCGCGAAACCTGGATCGACAATTCGACCGACCCCGTGACCGTCTGGTACGTGGACCACGACGGCTGGGTCGTGCGCATCCAGCCGTTGGACTAGCCGTTCGGCCAGACGAACGACGCCTGCAACGGCGGAATTAAGCGGCCATGGTCGAGGCGCAGCCGGCGGACCATCGCGACGCAGTTTTCTCAAATCGAGCGCCGCGCTCGCGACCGGCGCAGCCGCCGCGCAGGTGCTGTCGCGCGACGCCTTCGCGCAAGCGGCGGGCGCTGTCGACGCCGAGCTTGCGCGCGTGCAAGGTGAACGGCGCATTCTGCTCAAGGGCGGCGTCGTCCTCACCCTCGACCGGCAGGTCGGCGACTTCGCCCAGGCGGACGTGCTGATCGAGGGCGGCAAGATCCGCGAGGTCCGGCCAAACATCGAGGTGTCGCGCGATGCAGTCGCGGTCATCGACGCCGCGAACCGAATCGTCATTCCCGGCTTCGTCGACACCCACAGCCATTCCTACCAGGGGCTGCTGCGCAACATCCTGGTGAACGGCCTGCTCAATCCCGACTATAACCGCGACATTCAAAACATCCTCACGCCGGCCTATCAGGCGACGGATGCCTATGCCGGGATGCTGGTGACGGCGCTCGGCTTCATCGACATGGGCACGACCGCGATCGTCGACATCTCGCAGGTTTCGCACACCCCGGAACACAGCGACGCCTGCATTCGCGCGCTGCAGGAGTCCGGCATCCGCGCGGTCTTTGCCTATCACCGCGGCGCCGGACCCGCCGCGCAATATCCGCAAGACATCAAACGCTTGCAACGGACCTATTTCAGCTCCAAGGACCAGCTGCTCACGCTTGCCTTGACCGCCAACCTCAATGCCAACGTGTTCGCGCTCGCGCGCGAGGTCGGCGTACCGGTCGTGCAGCACCTCGTCGGCAACGATCTCAGCACGCCCCTCATCGAGCTCGGACGCGCCGGGTTGCTACGGCCGGGCGACGAATACATCCATTGCCTCGGCATCGACGACGCTGCGTGGCGATTGATCAAGGACAGCGGCGGCCATGTGTCGATCTGCGCGCCCATCGACATGGCCATGGGCCATGGCATGCCGGCGATCCAGGAGACGCTCGACCATGGCTTGCGGCCGTCGCTGAGCTCCGATCACGGCGTGACCATCGCGCAGGATTTCTTCACGGTTATGCGATCGACGTTCACGCTACAACGGCTGCTGATCCTGCAACGCGCCCGCAAGGGTGAGCAAAACCTGCCTCCGCTGCTCAGCTGTCGCGACGTGCTCGAATTCGCCACCATCGAGGGCGCGCGCTGCGCCAACCTGGCAGATCGAATCGGCACACTCACGCCCGGCAAGGAGGCCGATATCGTCGTCTTGCGCGCCGATCGGCTCGATGTGTGGCCGCTCAACAACGCCGCGATGACGGTCGTGAACATGATGAATCCCGGCCACATCGAAACGGTCTTCATCGGCGGAAAGGTGAAGAAGTGGCGCGGCAATCTGGTGGGCGTCGACGTGCCGGGCGTGCTGCGGTTGGTGGAGGAGGCGCGCGACGGCGTCCTGCGGCGGGCCAACTATGCAAAGAACCTGCTCGGCTGACGCGAGCGTCGATGGCAGGAATCCGAGGAGGAACGATAATGACCGAGCAGAGCAGCAATGAGCGCACGGCGCCCGCAATTCCAGACACGAACGGTTGCGATAGCAGCGCATCGCCGATGATGGAAAGCTCGCGTCGTCGTTTTCTCAAGGCAAGCGCGGTCCTTGCCGCGGGCGTGACCGCGGCGCAAGCCTTGCCCGAAGCAGCGATGGCGCAGGGCGCACCTGATGTCGAGCTCAGCCGTGTGCTGCAGCAGCGCCGCATCCTGCTCAAAGGTGGCGTGGTCTTGACGCTCGATCGAGCCATTGGCGATTTCGCGCAGGCGGATGTGCTGATCGAGGACGGCAAAATCCGTGAGGTGCGGCCGAATATCGTCGTATCGGACGACGCGGCGGCGGTGATCGACGTGTCGGGTCGGATCCTGATTCCCGGCTTCATCGATACCCATAGCCACTCCTACCAGGGTATTCTGCGCAACATCCTGTCCAATGGCCGCGTCGATCCCGACTACAACCGCGACATCATCGGCAAGCTCACTCCCGCTTTTACGCCTGCGGACGCCTATGCCGGGATGCTGGCGACGGCGCTCGGCATGATCGAAATGGGCACGACGGGTGTCGTCGACGTTTCCCAAGTCAACAACACGTCCGAACACAGCGACGCCTTGATCCGTGCGCTGCAAGATTCCGGCATCCGCGCGGTCTTCGCCTATTCGGACGGGAAAGGGCCCGCGGCGCAGTATCCGCAGGATATCTCCCGGCTGCAGCGGAGCTATTTCAATTCCAGGGACCAGCTGCTCACCCTCGCGCTGGGCGCGCCTCCCGATCCCAAGATGTTCGCGCTCGCGCGCGAGGTCGGCGTGCCCATCGTCGTGCACGTGCGCAACGTGCTGCCCCAGCGCAATGACGGCGAGAAGCTGCTGGAGCTTTCTCGCGCTGGGCTGCTGCGAGCGGGCGACGAATACATTCATTGTCTGCATTTCCCGGCCGACACCTGGCGTTTGATCAAGGACAGCGGCGGTCACGTGTCGCTCTCGCCTCCGATCGAGATGACCATGGGGCACGGAACCCCGGCGATTCAGGACGCGCTCGACAACGGCATGCGCCCCAGCCTCAGCTCCGATCACGCCGTGACGCTCTCGTCGGATTTCTTCACGCTCATGCGATCGACCGCCATCGCGCAGCGCTATTTCGTGCTGCAACGCGGGCGCAACGGCGAGCAGAACCTGCCGCCGCTGTTGACGTGTCGGGAGGTGCTCGAGTTCGCCACCGTCGAGGGTGCTCGTTGTGCCAACCTCGACGGCAAGGCCGGCACGCTGAGCCCGGGCAAGGACGCCGACATCGTCGTCCTGCGCGCCGATCGACTCGATGTCTGGCCGCTCAACAATGCGCCGGGAGCAGTCGTCAATCTCATGAACCCCAGCCACGTCGAGACCGTCTTTATCGCCGGGAAAGTTCGCAAATGGCGCGGCGGCCTCGTGGGCGTCGACGCGCAACGCGTGCGCCGACTCATGCAGGAGTCTCGTGATGCGGTCTTGCGCCGGGCTGGATTTGAGATGAACCTTCTGGGCTGAGGTTCTCGCTGCAGGACTTTCGCCCCGAGGCATCATGTCGGCGCTGAGTGAACTCGACCGAAACAAAGTCGTTGATATCGACCTCGGCAGCAGCGAGTTCAAGCAGAACGCGCGCGACATTCTCGCCGATTGGGCCAAACGGCCGCCGTTCTACGTCCTTTCCTCCGGCCCTGCGCAGGTCATCTGCGGTCGCTACGCGGACGTGCACGAAATTTTTTCCGATACCGAGCGGTTCTCGTCGGAGCTGCCGAGAGGTCACGGCTTCGAGCAGTTCGACAAGTTCATGGGCGTGCAGTTCATCACCCAGATGGACGGCGAACGGCATGCGAGGATTCGCAGATTGCTCATGCCGGCCTTCTCCGCACGCAGCCTGAGTCGCCTCGAGACGCGTATCGTCGAAATCATCGACGGCATGCTCGACAAGATCGAGGCCGGCGGCAATGAATTCGACGGCATGCGGGATTATGGGGCGCAGCTCGTGGTCGGCGCGCTGCTGACCGCGATGGCGAATCTCAGCGAATCGCAGCAGGAGATCTTCCTCGCCTTTCAAGAAGTGCTGCCGTTGACGACCTATACCAAGCCGGGAGAGCCGTTTGCGCCGGAATGCGTGCAGGCGTTCGAGCGCGCGGCGCAATTGGTGCGCGAAATCATCGCACAGCGGCGCGCCCACCCGCGGCCGGACTTCATCAACGATCTCATCACCGCGCGCGACCAGGGCGACAAACTGACGGACCGCGAGCTGTTCGATCAGATCTTCACGATCTGCGGCGCAGCGTTGTCCGCGACCAGCCGCGCCGCCGGCGGAGCGCTTTACACGCTCTATTCTCACCCCGATCAGCTCGCGGAACTCATTGCCGGCCCAAGCCTCATTCCCGAGGCGGTCGAGGAGTGCCTGCGCATCGCCAGCAACGGGTATTTCACGTTTCCGCGCATGGCCAGCCGCGACACCGAGGTCGGCGGGACCAAAATCCTCAAGGGCATGGTGGTGCGGCCCTCGCCGCAGGCGGCGAACTACGACCCGCAGGTATTTTTGGACCCGCTGCGCTTCGATATCCATCGCCATCCGAAGCGGATCATGGCCTTCGGCGCCG
>VAZL01000337.1:0-4896 GCA_005883445.1 Alphaproteobacteria bacterium
TTCAAATCGACGACTCCGACGGTATCGTTGCCAAGCTCGGCTACGAACAGACGTCGCCGGGGCAGATCGATCGCCATGTGATCGATCCGGCCCTTAACGTCGCCCAACGGAATCTTAGTTTCGAGCTGCAGCGACGAGGGGCTCGGCGTCTCAGAGAATGTCAGATCGGGTCTAAGCGACACCGTCGCAATTGCCACGAGGCACACCACGCAAGGGTAACGCATCATCATTGGCTATCCCTTCTGTCCATTGGGGTCCCAGACTGCTTTCTTCAGCCGGCTGTCGGCTCCCCGGTGGCGAGGTCGTAGAACGTCGGCCTGATCGCATTGTCTTGGACCACCATCACTTCGAAAACGGGCCTGCCGCCGCGAATTTTCTCCCTAACAGCCAAGACCGTGCCCTGCGCGGAAGCCTTCTGGATGATCGTCGGAATCCTGACCTTGGTCATCGAGAGCAGCGCGTGATACTGCGCCGACCGAGCGATGTGCTTTAGGTCGGCAAACACCTCCTTCTTCGGGGTCCAGGTCGCTGTGGTCACGTCGCCTATGTACTCGTTGAAGGAATTGTCTTCCGCAGCGGTGTCGAAGCCCTTCGCCGAGGTATAGATCGACAGCATCAGCTTGCCGCGTACCATCTCGTATTTTGCTTCGATGGGCACTTCGGTTCCTTTGGCGACCTGCGCGATGCCTTGCCACAGGGTCAGCTTGGCGCCATCCAACGCTTTGATGAGAGCTGCCTGATCGGAGTCTTCAGACCAGGCGATGCTGCTTCCCAACGTCGCCAATCCGAGCGCGATAACGAGCATCAAACTTCTTCTCATCATGTTGACCTCCTTATGTACTTGCGAGGGAAAGCGCATTCGCGGACCAGCTATTTGACCCATGTCAGCTGCAGCAGTGGGAATGCGATGAGGCCGACCACAGCCGTCGCCGTTATGCGCCGCGGTTGTTCACGTCTGGGCAGACGAGCGCCATCGCCCTGATGCTGCGGGGGTTTGTTTAAGGCAGGTTTATGCCGAATTGGGCGGGATGATCGGCGGCGGTCACAAGTCCGAGAGGTGTATGTTACTTCGGAAGATTATGGATAAGGTGCGCGTAGGTGCCTGATCCAGGCGGCTTAAAACTGTCTTAAACTTCCCATGCGTTGAAGCAGGCGCGCGCTGGCGGGGTCAACTGAAGTAGCACGCTGGTTTTCCGAAAGAGCAAGCGCATGCGTCTTCTGGTCGTCGAAGATGAGCCGCGAATTTCGGAAATCATCAAAGCTGCGCTGGAGCGCGCCGAGTTTGCCGTGGACACCGTGCGGCTGCGGGCCGACGCGCGGGAGGCGCTGGCAAACACCGCTTACGACGCCGCAATCCTCGACCTCGGGCTTCCCGACGGTGACGGGCTAAACCTCCTTGCCGAATTGCGGCCGGCGGGAAGCCGCATACCTATTTTGATCCTCACGGCACGCGATGCGGTGGAGGACCGTGTCCTCGGCCTCGATGCGGGGGCAGACGATTACCTCGTGAAGCCATTCGCGATGAGCGAGCTCGTTGCCCGCACGAAGGCGCTGCTGCGCCGTCCGGGCGCGGCGCTCGGCACCACCCTTAAGGCCGGCAACATCGTCTTCGATACCATCGGTCGAGACGTCAGCGTCGCCGGCGTTCCACTGCAACTCCCTCGTCGTGAAGCTGCGATTCTGGAGCACCTGCTCCGCCGTCAGGGCCGCGTCGTACCGAAGAGCGTTCTCGAAGAAAAGCTCTATGGCATCGACGACGAGCTCGAATCAAATGCTGTTCCGGTCCACGTGCACCACCTGCGGCGCAAGCTGCAAGACGCCGCAGCCAGTGCGGAAATTCATACCGTGCGCGGAGTAGGCTATTTGCTCGCCGAGACGAAAGGATGAGTTTCGGCCAATTTCGCTCGTTGCAAGTGCGCCTCGCGGTGCGCCTTGCGGTGTTGTATGTCGCCGCCGCTGCGATCGCGGTCGGCGTTTTGGTTTATCAAGTCTACGACACGGCGGGATCGTTGAATGACCGCGAACTCGGCCTGCGCGCCGAGGATCTCGCGCGGGCCCTTGTCGCCGACGGTACCGGCCAGCCTCGCCTCGATCTGCCTGCGAAGCTTGCTGCCGCCTACGCGGCGGCACCCGAAGATGACCTGTTCGCGATCCGCGATACCAATGGCCGCGTCATTGCCGCGTCCCCCGATGAGTTTGGCGAGCGGGTGGCCAAATGGCCTCCGGCCACGGATGAGCCGAGCTATTTCCGCCTCAGTGGCGCTGGGTCCGAGGATTTTGGCTCCGAGACCTACTACGGCCTGAGCGTCGCGCTGCAGACGGCCGCGGGTCCGATGTGGATATCGGTCGCGAGGACCGAAGGATCGGACGCTCTCATTAGGTCGATTTTGCGAGAATTCGTAGTCAATGCCATTTGGGTGAGCCCGCTGCTCATGCTGGCCACATTGGCAATTGGCATCTTTGCAATCCGCAACGGACTCAAACCCGTGCGCGAGGTTTCGCGGATGGCCGCATCGATCGGTCCCGATGCGACGTCGGTACGGCTGCCGGAACAAGACCTGCCGACGGAAATCATGCCGCTGGTGGCTTCCATCAACCATGCGCTCGATCGGCTCGAGAAGGGCTTCGCCGTGCAGCGCGAGTTCACCGCCAACGCCGCCCATGAGCTTCGCACGCCGCTCGCGATCATCAACTCGGCTCTCGAAACGATGGATGGAAACAGCGAGCTCGAGAAATTGCGGACCGATGTCGCGCGTATGAACAGGCTCGTCGAGCAACTCCTTCGCGTCGCCCGGTTGGATTCCGTCGCGCTCGAATTCGGTACCGTAGATCTCAACAAAGTCGCATCCTTGGCTGTGGCCGCGATGGCGCCCTGGGCCATCGCCCAGGGTAAGGCCATTGCGTTCGCCGGAACCGAGTGGCCAGTGAACGTCAAAGCAAACGTTCACGCGCTCGAAGATGCGCTGAGAAATCTGATCGAGAACGCGGTCGCTCACGCGCCGGCTGGAACGGAAGTGACCGTGACGGTCGATCGTGCCGGCCGGATCGACGTGGCCGATCGCGGCCGCGGCGTGCCGCGGAAGGATCGAGAGAACATTTTCAAGCGGTTTTGGCGCGGCGCGGGGGAAAAGAAGGAGGGCGCCGGCCTCGGCCTTGCCATCGTCAGCGAAATCATGCGAGCGCATCGCGGCAGCGTCAGCGTCGCAGAAAATCCCGGCGGCGGCGCCGTCTTCACTCTCTCATTTCCGCCTTTGCAAACCGGGGACTCGAAGATCGCCCGCAGGTACATCGCGGGAGACGCGGCATGAGCGGCGGGCTCAACGCACAACGGCGCCTTTGAAACCGACAAGATCGAACGCGACTGCGATATTTCAGGTGCTGCCGTCCTCGTCGAGAGATCAAGCGGCGAAGGCTTAAGCCTTCGCCGCTCTCCGGCACGTGCCGATTCAGGGAGGAGAACCGGCGCGCCATCCGGCTCAATCGTCGTCGTCGTCATCGTTGTCGGCGCGAAGGCGACCGGTTTGCGAGTCGACCGCCATTTTGCCGACCTCCCCATTCCGGGAGCCGGTCACTTCGATATACCTGCCGCTGCGGGAGATGGCGACGTTTGACCATCCGTCCGTTTGCAACTTCTGCAACACCTGCTCTGCGGTCACTGGGCGATCTCCCGCAATGAAGGCGGGTGCCTGGGCCTGTTGCGCGTTCGCGATCGTCAGGCCGACGCTTCCGGCGAGTAACGCAACGCCGATCACGCATGCGATGAGTCGTTTCATGTCGCTCTCCTTCGTGGTACATGGTCCATCGACGGGCAGAGCAAAGCGGCCTGCATTTAAGGCAAAATTAAACGCCGGCTTGCATCGATCACACATCGGTGAGATCGCGCTTTCGTATCGAGCGTGCCGGTGTTCTATGGCGACGCTGGACGCATTAGCGCACCGCGGCAAGTTTTAGCTCCGCAAAAAGGCGTGCCACCTTTATGCTTTTAAAACTGCCTTAAACAAACGCTCCGAGCGTAAGTCGCTCGATGGCTTTTTACCGATGCGAGTGTCGCGTTGCTGACGCGTAGCAAATGGATGCGCGTCGAAAGCGCGATGCGACGCGACCGACGTCGAGCGCCGCCACTCGCAAGCGAGGAAGACGACGATCGATGGACGCAACGATCCTCACCGTTGCCCTTTATCTGACGGCGACTCTTGCCGCCGCGCTTGTCACGGGGGTGGCGGGGTTTGCATTCGGATTGGTCGCCGCCGGCGTTTGGCTGCACATCCTCACGCCGATGCAGACCGCAACCTTGATCATCGCCTTCGGGCTGGTGGTGCAGGGCATCTCGGTCTGGAAACTGCGGCACGCGCTGCGCTGGAGCCGGCTGTGGCCATTCCTGTTGGGCGCGGCCTTTGGCGTCCCTTTGGGGGTGGCGATTCTCGGATGGGCGCGTCCTGACTACGTCCGCGTCACCGTCGGCGTGGTGCTCGTGCTCTACAGCACCTATAGCCTCGCCCGACCGGCGATGAAGCCCGTCAAAGCCGGCGGTGCCACCGCGGATGCAGGCGTGGGCTTTCTGAACGGCATTCTTGGCGGGCTCACCGGTCTTGCCGGCATTCTCACGACCATCTGGTGCGGTCTTCGTGGTTGGCCCAAGGATGAGCAGCGCGCGATCTTCCAGCCGATTGGAGTGGCGATATTCGCCATGAGCGGTCTGTGGCTGGGGATCAACGGCGCGATATCGATCGACACCGTTTGGTTCTTTGTCATCGGCCTTCCGGCATTGCTGGCGGGGACGTGGCTGGGACTAAGACTCTATGGACATCTCGACGAGGCCGGCTTTCGCAAGCTGGTGCTTGTCCTGTTGCTGGTCTCGGGACTTGCGCTGGTCGCACCCGCTCTCGCACCGCTTTT
>VAZL01000337.1:4928-6995 GCA_005883445.1 Alphaproteobacteria bacterium
GTTTGCCTTGAAAGGGGACGAGAGGCGTAACTATGAGGCGGTTGATCATTGTCATGGCGATCCTGGGCTTTGCTCATTCAGCCCACGCGCATGGCATTGCGGGCAACAGGTTTTTTCCAGGGACGCTTGCATTTGATGATCCTGCCGTTGCTGACGAATCCATATTGCCTCTCTTCTCGAGCTCCAAGCAGCCGGATGAAGGGGGCGATGTCGTCGATAAAAGGTTTACTTGGTCTATTTTTCGTCTCCTTACTCCGACACTCGGAGTCGGTGTCGATAGCGGATGGGTTCACCGCGACTGGGGCAGCTCCCGGAGTTCGGGATTCGACACAACGAATCTCACGGTCAAGGGCGAGATTTATCGCAACGACCTGCATGAGACGCTCGTGTCGAGTGGATTGACCTGGGGGATCGGCCACTCGGGCGCTCAAGGGGTCGGTGCCAATGCCCCCGACTTCATCGCTCCAGGCATTTTCTTCGGCAAGGGCTTCGGCGATCTTCCCGCTAGCCTCGCGTGGCTGCGGCCGTTTGGCATCACTGGCGCGCTTGCGCTTGAACACCCGATGACTGGAACCTCGATAAACTCCGGCATCGACCCGGTGACAGGCCAGCTCGGCCCGATGCTCACACGCAATGTTGACACGCTGCATTGGGGATTTGCGCTTGAATTCAGCACGCTCTACCTGACCAGTAGGTTCACGCCCGGCAAACTCCCAAAGGAGGAGCCGTTAAACCAGCTTGTACCGCTCGTTGAGTTTTCATTTGTCTCGCCGCGCGGAGAAAAGACCGCAGCGACGATGAACCCTGGGCTGTCGTACGTGGCGGTAACCTGGCAAGTGGCGGCAGAGGCGATTGTGCCACTCAACAGCGAAGCCGGACGGTCCGTCGGTGCCAGGGCGCAACTGCTTTTGTTTCTCGACGATCTAATACCTTCGCTGTTTGGAAAACCGCTCCTGACTCATTGACCCAGTGCCGTCATGAAGGCGAAAGGCATGGAAGTAGACTAAAGCGCTGACCTTCGCCGATTTGACGCTGTCCGAGTTAAGTCTCCTCCGGCGGCTTTATGTGCCGAAACGAAAACAGCAGCGACAGGTCGTAGACGATCTTCAGCACGCCGCAGACGACGAGCGGCAATCCCGCAAACGACGTCGACAGCAGGGCGCCGGAGAGCGCCGGACTGATCGCCGATGCCAAGCTGCGCGGCACCGCGGTCACGCTCGCGGCCGCCGTCCGCTCGGCCGGGGTCACCACCGCCATGACGTAGGACGTGCGCGTCGGCACGTCCATCTGCGAGAGCGCGGAGCGCACCAGCAGCAGCGCGAGCACGACGGTGAGGCTCGGCGAGAAGGCTGCAAGGATGAGACACACGCTCGAGGGGATATGCGTGAACACCATGGTGTTGACGAGGCCGAAGCGCCTGCCCAGCCGCGCCGCGACCGGATAGGAGAGGGCGGTGAGCACGTTCGACCAGAAGAAGAACGCGCTCGCGGCGGCGAGCGAGAGATCGAAACGCTCGAACAGCCAGAGCGCCATGAGCGATTGAACGGTGAAGCCGCCCGCAAACGAATCCAGGCTGAAGAGCGCGGCGAGCTTGTAGACGGTTCGGCGCGAGGGACCCAGAGCGGTGGCGCGCGGCGCCGTCTCCTTGACCTCGGCGCGCGGGAGCCGCGAATAAAACAGCGCTCCCACGAGCCCGAGCGCGGCATAGACGTAGAACATCGCCTGCAGGGCGCCGATCCTGCCCATGCCAAGGGAAACCAACAGGTCGGGCGCGCCCGCTGCGAGCGCGCCGGCGGCAATCGAGAGCGCGCCGATCAGGCTGTAGCGCGCGAAAACGCGGGTGCGATCCTGATCCGATACCCCATGCGCGAGCGCGGCCTGTTCGAGCGGCACGTGCACGCCGATGTCCCCGGTCGTGGGGTTCATCGTGCCGATAAAGGCAATCGCTGCGATGAAGATGAGATGTTGGAAGCTCGGGATCGCGATCCCGGTCACCACCATCAAGGCCGCGCAGGCGAGCAGCAGCGTGCGCAAGTGGTAACGCGGCGCCAGGAACCCGATGGCCAA
>VAZL01000338.1 GCA_005883445.1 Alphaproteobacteria bacterium
GCGCCGGAACCTCCCAAAGCCATATCTTTCGCGCGCGGCCTGCGCGCGGTCCATCGCAATCGGCGCGCCGTTTCGAGCAACTCCGCCACCGTCGAGACCTCGAACGACCTCCTCAATGAGGTGCTGTGCCGCTCGATGTCCGATCTCTACATGCTGATGACCGGCACGCCGCAGGGACGCTATCCCTACGCCGGCATTCCCTGGTACTCGACCACCTTCGGCCGCGATGGGTTGATCACCGCGCTGCAGATGTTGTGGTTCGATCCGCGCATCGCGCAAGGCGTGCTGCGGCGGCTCGCCGCCTATCAGGCCAAGACCGACGATCCCGCATCGGACGCGCAACCGGGCAAAATCTTGCACGAAATGCGCGAAGGCGAGATGGCGGCGCTGCACGAGGTCCCCTTCGGCCTCTACTACGGCAGCGTCGATGCGACGCCGCTCTTCGTCATGCTGGCCGGCATCTACGCCGAGCGGACCGGCGACGACGCCATCATTGTCGAGCTGTGGCCCGCGATCGAGGCCGCACTCGCATGGATCGACGGAGCCGGAGATCCCGACGGCGACGGCTTCCTCGAATACTACCGTGCGACCGAGCGCGGTCTCGCCAATCAAGGCTGGAAAGATTCCCAGGATGCCATTTTCCACGCCGACGGCCGCCTGGCGCAGGGTCCGATCGCGCTCGCGGAGGTGCAAGGCTACGTCTACTGCGCCAAGCAGGTGCTGGCACGTTGCATCGAACGGCTGGGGTGGGGCGAGCGGGCGCAGCGTCTCAAAGCCGAAGCCGATCAGCTGGCCGAGCGATTCGACGCAAGCTTCTGGTGTCCGGAGCTTGGGACCTACGCGCTCGCGCTCGACGGCGAGAAGGAGCCCTGCCGCGTGCGCAGCTCCAATGCCGGGCAGGTCCTGTTCACCGGCATCGCCAAGCCCGATCGGGCGATCGAGGTGGCGGACGGCCTGCTGCGGCCGCAATTCTTTTCCGGATGGGGCATTCGCACCATCGCCAATACCGAAGCGCGCTACAATCCGATGTCCTATCACAACGGCTCGATCTGGCCGCATGACAATGCGCTGATCGCCCTTGGATTGGCCCGCTATGGGCTCAGGCGTTCGGTCGAGCGCATCTTCAAAGGCTTGTTCGATGCCGCAACCTACATGGAGATGCGGCGATTGCCCGAGCTCTTCTGCGGTTTTCAGCGCAGCCGCGGACGCGGGCCGACCCACTATCCGGTCGCCTGCTCACCGCAGGCCTGGGCGAGCGCCACGCCGTTCACGCTGATCGAGGCCTCGCTCGGGCTGCAATTCGATCCGGCCGCGAACGAAATCCGCCTGCGCAACCCGCGCTTGCCGCCGTTCCTGGATGAGCTCACGTTGCGCAATTTGCAGCTCAAGCAATCGAGCGTCGACCTCAAGGTGCGCCGTCACGCCAACGAAGTGTCGGTCGAAATCCTCGAGCGGCGAGGCCAGGTGCAGGTCTCGGTCGTGTTCAGCTGACAGTGATCCTGCCGGCCGTATCTCGAGACGACGCGCTTCAGATCGAGGATGTCTCATGTGCCGAAACATTAAGACGCTGCATAACTTCGAACCGCCCGCGACCGAGGAGGAGATCCGCGCCTCCGCGCTGCAATTCGTCCGCAAGCTGAGCGGATTCACGCAGCCCTCCAAAGCAAACCAAGCCGCTTTCAGCCGCGCGGTGGAGCAGGTGACGCAGGCCGCGCATGAACTGCTCGACGCGCTCGTGACCAGCGCTCCGCCGCGCGATCGCGAGGTCGAGGCTGCGAAGGCGCGCGAGCGCGCCGCGGATCGTTTCCGCTCGTCCGAGCCAAGACGCGGCGCTTAGCGCTAACCCCGTTGGGCTTAACGCATAGCTGCCGCGTACTCGGTGCGCTCCCCTCCCTCTTGTGGGGAGGGGTTAGGGGTGGGGGTCGTCGTTATTGCGCCGATGCTTTAGCCGCAGCGGGCGATCACCGACAGGATCCAGGCGGCAAGCGTATCCAGTATTTCCTTTTGGACGTCGGCATCCCTTCGTCCTGCGCGCGCCGGCACGCGGAAGGAATGATCGGCATCTTGCATCAGCCGCAACGACGCGCGCTCGCCGAGCCGCGCTATCAACCGCTGAAGCAGCTCGAGGTCAGCGAGCTTGTCGCGG
The DNA here is from genome assembly GCA_005883445.1 of Alphaproteobacteria bacterium. Classification (GTDB taxonomy): domain Bacteria; phylum Pseudomonadota; class Alphaproteobacteria; order Rhizobiales; family Xanthobacteraceae; genus VAZQ01. The sequence goes on from VAZL01000338.1 coordinate 2,147, forward strand.
CTTCCTTGCAGGAACAGAATCGGCACTTCGACCCCGAAAAGATGCTCGGCACGCGCGTCCGACGGCCGTCCGGCCGGATGCAGCGGAAAGCCGAGGAAGGCGAGGCCGCGCACGCCCGGGAGGGGAGATGCGGCCTGCGCCTGCGAGGTCATCCGGCCGCCGAAGGACTTGCCGCCGGCGAGGAGGGGAAGTGCCGGTGCAAGCCGGGCGGCTTCGGCCACGGCGGCGCGGACCGTCGCCTGCGCAAGTGTGGGAGGGTCGGGCCGCTTGGCGCCTCGTTCCATGTACGGAAACTGATAGCGCAGCGTGGCGATGCCGCGCTCGGCGAGCCCCTTCGCAGCGCCATCCATGAATGGGTGGAACATTCCGGCTCCCGCTCCATGCGCGAGGACATAGCAGGCGCGCGCGCTCGGCGGCGCCAACAACAGCCCGCGGACGCTGTGTGCGTCATCGACCGCAATGGTCACAGACCCGACGCCTGACCGGTTCATCGTTCGGTGCGCCCTCACCGTCGGTGGAAAGCCGAGCGAGTTTCGCCTACATTTCCGCAGGCGAACAAGCCACTCGCCGCGTGCCTGCGTCGAGTGCCGCGTATCCCGTTGTGGCCGCAGGATCGCAATGAGCGTGAAAGACTTCGAAATCCTCCGTCGACAGATGCTCGCGGAAATTGCCGCCGGCACATTTCACGTGAGTGACCTGATCGGCAAGGCGGCGCTCGACGAACGCGTGATGGCGGCCATGGCCAAGGTGCCGCGGCACGAGTTCGTACCGGTCGAACTGCAACTCTACGCCTACGCCAACATTCCGCTTCCCATCGGTTTCGAGAAGACGATCTCGCAGCCGTTCATCGTCGCGCTGATGACGGATTTGCTCGATATCGGCGCCGAGGAGACCGTGCTGGAGATCGGCACCGGACTGGGCTACCAGGCCGCGATCCTGGCGCAGCTGGCGCGCAAGGTGTACAGCATCGAAATCATCGAAGAGCTCGCCCGCCAGGCAAAGCAACGACTGCGCCAGCAGGGCTGCACCAACATCGAGCTCAAGATCGCCAACGGCTACCACGGCTGGTCCGAGCACGCGCCGTTCGACAAGGTGATCGTGACCGCGGCTCCCGACCTCATTCCCCCGCCGCTCATCCATCAGTTGAAGGCGGGCGGAAAAATGGTCATCCCGGCCGGCCTGCCCGATGCCCAGCAACTCGTCCTCGTCGAAAAGAACGGCAACGGCAAGGTGACGACGAAGGAGATTCTACAGGTGCGGTTCTCGCAGCTCGAGGAGACCGAGCCGGGCACCAGATCCAACTGACGTCGCCGGAAAGAGACCGCCATGATACTCGAATTCACCGTCGGCATAAACATCGCTGGCAAACACGAGAGCGTGACGGTGGCGGCGGAGGATGCGCTGATCGCCGCGCTCAAGGTGAAATGCGAGCGGCCGGATGCCATGATCAACTACGTGCGGCGGCGCAACAGGCGCGGCGATCTGCGTCATCCCCACGGGTCGATTTCTGCCAAGGGCGAGTGACCGCGCGCCGCTGATTGGATGAGGGATGATCGAAAGCATCAGCGCCATCACGCTCGCCACCCACGACATGGCGCGCGCAGTCCGCTTTTATCGCATGCTGGGATTTGAGGTTATCTACGGCGGCCACGACGCCGCGTTCACGAGCTTTCGGGCTGGAACGAGCTATCTCAATCTGATCGCCCAGCCGGTCGAGCGAACGTGGTCTTGGTGGGGACGCGTCATCTTCTACCATTCCGACGTCGACGCGCTGCATGCGAGCGTGATCGCGGCCGGCTATCGCCCGGACACGGCGCCGCGCGATGCCGAATGGGGCGAGCGCTTCTTCCATCTGACCGACCCGGACGGCCACGAGCTCAGCTTCGCCAAGCCGCTGCGGTGAATGCGCTGATGTCGCGGCATGACTTCCTTGACGTGACAAAAGTCGTATTGAAACTCCGCGCATTCCCGCGAAAGCAGGACTCCAGTAGGACCTGGGTCCCCGCTACGGGGTCCCCGCGACGCATAGCGCGTCACAGACGCGCGTAAACGCGCTTTTGCTGTCGCGGGGTTCCCTTCGCGGGGACGAACGGACTTTGATAAGCCGATGATGTCCGCATGTGGTTCGAT
>VAZL01000339.1:0-2202 GCA_005883445.1 Alphaproteobacteria bacterium
GGTGAAAGTGCGCTCGACCACAGCGGCGAAAGCCGGATCGTCGCGCCGATAAACTAGGCCATAGGGATCGTAGGACAGATACTCGCCCACGACTTTCATGTCGCTCGCATTCTTCGCCATCGCAATGAAGCCGTACAAGAGCACGTCGTCGGTTGCAAACGCATCTGCCTTGCCGGATGCGAGCATCTCAAGCGATTGTGCGTGATCAGGGGCGGTGATGATTGTGATGCCGAGCTTCTGCTTGTCCGAGAGCGTGCGCAGCGCCGCCTCGTTGGTCGTGCCGGAGGTCACGACCGCGGTCTTGCCCGCAAGGTCACGGTAGGAGCGGACGGAAGAGGACTTCGGCACCATCAGCTTGGTGCCGGCGACAAAAAAGATTGGCGAGAATGCGACTTCCTTCCGACGTTGGACATTGCCTGTGGTCGAGCCACATTCGAGATCGATCTCGCCGGACGCCACCTTTTGCAGGCGATTGGCTGGCGTCACCGGGGCAAATGCGATCTTGATCTCCATGCCGTCGAGTTCGGTGGACACGTCTTCCACAATCTCGCGGCAAAGGTCGATCGAGTACCCAATCGGTTGTTGCCTGCGATTTAGATAGGAGAAGGGCAACGAGCTCTCGCGATAGCCGAGCGCAATCGTGCCGGTGTCCTTGATCTTCTTGAGCGTCCCGGACAGCGCCCCGACATTCGCTGCCTCCTGGGCGTTGGCCGGCGCGGCGAGGATAAGGATAGACGCGGCGGCGAAAACAATCCCCGGCCACCCCAGGACGCTGCGCGCGTCGGCGGTTTCTCTCCTCGCGTACCTCGCTCGCATGACACGCATCAGGCAGCCTTGGGCGCGAGCGCGGCCTCCAGTTTCGCGAGATCCACCCGTTCGCCCTCCCACTTCGCGATCGCGGCCGTGGCCAGGGTGTTGCCAATCACGTTGGTCGCCGAGCGGCCCATATCGAGGAATTGATCGATCCCGATGATCAGCAGCAATCCAGCCTCGGGAATGTTAAAGCTGGCAAGCGTCGCAGCGATGACCACGAGCGAAGCGCGGGGCACGCCAGCCATGCCCTTGCTCGTAAGCATCAGAAGCAAGAGCATTGTAATCTGCTGTCCGAGCGGCAGCTCGATATTGTAAGCCTGCGCGATGAATAGCGTTGCAAATGTGCAGTACATCATCGAGCCGTCGAGATTGAACGAATAGCCCATCGGCAGAACGAAGCTGATTATCTTCTTGCTGATCGGGAACTTTTCGAGCTGCTCCATGGTCTTGGGATAGGCTGCCTCGCTGCTCGCGGTGGAGAATGCAAGCAGAAACGGCTCGCGGATCAGATTAACGAGCCGGAAGCTATGATGGCCTAAAATCAGGAATCCGACGGCGATGAGCAGGCACCACAGCACGGCAAGCCCGAAGTAAAACTCGATGACGAACTTGCCGTAGGTCACAAGGATACCGAGGCCCTGGGTCGTCACGATCGCGGCCATTGACGCGAACACTGCGATCGGCGCCAGCGCCATGACATAGCCGGTGATCGACAGGATGACATAGGAAAGCTGCTCAATGCCGTCGACCAACTTGCGGGTGCGCTCGCCGAGCGCCGCGCAGGCGACACCGAAGAACAGCGAGAATACAACGATTTGCAGGATTTCGTTGGTCGCCATCGCCTCGACGATCGAACGCGGTACGAGGTGCGCGACGAACTCCTTCATCGACAATGACGCAACCTTGAGGTTGGTCGAAGCCTCCGCGTCGGGGAGCGGCAGATTGAGGTTGTCGCCCGGCCTGAGGATGTTGACCAGGATCATGCCTACGAGGAGCGATACCAGCGACGCGCCGATGAACCAGACCATCGCCTTGCCGCCAATGCGGCCGACCGACTTGGTGTCGCCCATATGCGCCACGCCGACCACGAGCGTCGAGAACACGAGCGGCGCGATGATCATTTTAATGAGGCGAAGGAAAATGTCGGTGAACAGCGAGATGTAGTCGGCGATGGTCTTCGCCGTTTTCGGATCGGGCCACAGGATGTGACAGGCGTAACCGACGAGAATGCCCAGCACCATGCCGATAAGAATAATCGTGGTGAGTTTCGAACGCATGGTTTGCCCCCTGCGTTGTTCCAGAGCAGCAGCCTAGCAGAAAAGACGCCGCGCAAAAGCAGACCTATGCACTGCAGCGGAGGCAGGCCTCATAGATATGCAAAAAAACTCT
>VAZL01000339.1:2357-7230 GCA_005883445.1 Alphaproteobacteria bacterium
CGAAGGCACCGGCGATGGCTGGCGTCCAGATGATCTCGTCCTTGACGAGCTTTTTGACATGCTCCAGCACGGGATACCCGTTGTCGCTGGTCTCAGCGAGCGCCGTATAAGCCTCGGCGCTGAGCAGCACCGAATAGGGCCCATCGACGCCGACGAGGCGCAACTGGTTCAAGGCTCGTGCGATGGCGTCGGGATAGTGACGGACGTCGGCGGGCAGCGTCATGATCGGGTTGCTGGTGCCCTGCCGGATGCCGCCGATGCCCGCCGCGGGATAGCCCTCGAAGATGGCGCGGTCCTCGGCATAGGCAATCTTTTGCGCGGCGTCCTTCGCCGGTTGCCAGTCGGAGTCGTTCGCACCCCGTTCCACGTCATCGATCTGCTGACGATTGAGCTCGAAGGGAACCCGCAACTCGACCAGCGCCTTGACCTCGCGCTGCCGCGCAAGGATGCCCTTGCCGGGCTCCGCAATCGTCTTGAGGTGGCCGGTGCCGACGGCGGAAAGGCTCACATCACCCGGCCCCTGGACGTCGACCACGCGCCGCCCGGCGAGATAGCGCTTAAGCGTGCGCGTCGTCTCCTCTTCGATATCTGCCCACGCTGCATCGGAAATTGGAGCGAGCTCGCGGTGAAGATTATTCATGCCGGTTTTCTCCTTTGAGGGAGCCTACTGCGAGCGAGCCGTCGGGCGCCCCAGGATCTGGAGGTGCAGGCTCGAGCGTTGATTGCGGATCGCGTATCGCCGCTGCAGGGTCGTCGTTCGCGGATTCCAGGAATGTCGCGGATGGCACGAAGAACAGGGTTCCGGTCACCGCCCGGCTGAAGTCGAGCAGTCGATCATAGTTGCCGGGCGGGCGGCCGACGAACATGTTCTCGATCATCTGCTCGGTCACCCGCGGCGTGCGGCAATAGCCGATGAAGTAGGTGCCGAATTCGCCGCTGCCAGCTCGGCCGAAGGGCATGTTGTCGCGTACGATCTGAAACTCTTTGCCATTCTCGGTGATCGTGGTGAGGGCGTTGTGCGCCGAGGTCGGTTTTATCGAGTCGTCCAATTCGACGTCGGACAGCTTGGTGCGGCCGATGATGCGCTCCTGCGCCTCCGTGGACAGCGCGTTCCATCCGTCCAGGTCGTGGAGATATTTCTGCACGATCACGTAGCTGCCGCCGACGAACACGGCATCCTCCTCGCCAATGATCGCGGCGTCGATCACTGCCTCGCCACGAGGATTCTCGGTGCCGTCGACGAACCCCAGGAGGTCGCGGTCGTCGAAGTAACGAAAGCCGTGGACCTCGTCGACCGTCGACACCGCGTCGCCCAGGCGCGCCATGATCTGCGTCGCCATCTCGAAGCAAAGGTCCATCCGCTTCGCGCGGATGTGGAACAGCAGGTCCCCCGGCGTGGAAACCGCGTGGCGCGGTCCGGCCCGGATCTCCCGGAACGGGTGGAGTTCGGCTGGGCGTGGGTCCCCGAACAGCTTGTCCCACGCGTCGGACCCGATCCCCATCACGCAGGAAAGGCGGGCTTCGAGGTCGCGAAATTCGACCGCCCGAATTAACCCCGGGAGGTCCGCACAAAACGACCGCACGGCCGCCCGATTGTCCGACCCCGGGTTTATGGTCACGACCAGGAAAACCGCCGCGCGGGTGAGCGGTGCCGATACGGGCTGTGCAACGACCATAGCGTCAATCTACGAGAAGTCTTCCGAATCGGCATTCCACGGACGCGGCCCGAGGGCTCCGCGCGATTTTGCATCAAAACTGAAAGATTCCAACCCCATTCCGACCCGTCGAACGTGCAACGTGGATCGCATCTCTAAAACCAAGTTGGCGACGAGGCAGAAAGCCGAGTTCGATGATCGCTTCATCATCGATGTACCTGGGAAGATCGCCTTTGGGCGGGCGCGCTAGAACGTGAGCCCGGTGCGGAAGACTTCGATCGCATAGAAGGCGAGTTCCGCGTCGAGGCAGCGCTGAATGTTGCCGGCCTTGCGGAAGCCATGCTGCTCGCCCGAGAACAGGAAATATCCGACCGGATTGCCTTTGCGCCGCAGCGCCTCAACCATACTCTCCGCCTGGTTTGGCGGCACGACGGCGTCCTCTTCCCCCTGGAAGAAGATCACCGGCTTCGCGAGCCGATCCGCGTGATAGAGCGGCGAGCGCTCGCGATAGCGCGCCTCCTCTTGCGGATACGGTCCGATCAGCCAGTCGAGATAGCGTGACTCGAATTTATGGGTGTCGCGCGCGAGCGCGGCGATGTCGCTCACGCCGTAATAGCTGGCCCCGCCTTGAAAGAAGTCGCGGAAGGTCAGCGCCGCCAAGGTCGTGTAGCCGCCGGCGCTGCCGCCGCTGATGACGCATCGTTTGCCGTCGACCCGCCGTTGCGCTGCGAGAAAGCGCGCGCCGGCGACGCAATCGTCGACGTCGATCACGCCCCAGTTGAGCTGCAGACGGTCGCGGTAGGCGCGGCCGAATCCGGTGCTTCCGCGGTAGTTCACGTCGAGCACGGCAATGCCGCGGCTGGTCCAATATTGAACGCCCAAATTGAGCGTGCTCGAGGCGGCCGACGTCGGCCCGCCGTGGCACTTGACGAGAAGCGGAGGCCGCTCCTGCGCCCCCCGCGCATAGTCGGGATTGCGCGGCGAATAGAACAGGCCGAAGGCCGTTTCCCCGCCGCTGGTCGGGAATTCCACGCTTTCGACCCGCGTGAGGTAGTCGCCAAGATGCAGGTCGGCGCGATCGAGAATGTCGGTCGCCTTCTTCAGCACGGAGTGCCGACCGGACGCGAGATCGAGTGTGACGATGCCGGCGGGATGATCGGGCGCGCCGGCGCGCAACACCGCGCGATCGCCCGCGGCGCGCATCGAGCCGAATTCCGTGAACGGCGCGGCCACCGGCGTGAGCGTTTCATTCGCCAGATTGAGCACGCCGATGAAGCCGAGCCCCCCTTGGGAATAGGTGCACACGATCTGCTTCGGCCCGGCGAAAGCGTAGGTCGACATGCCGAGCAACCATTGCGGCAGTCCAAACTCTGCCGCCATCGGCGCCAGCGCCCGCAGCGCGCGCGTTGCGAGATCGAGCGAATAAAGGTTCCACCAGCCGGAGCGATCCGACACCAGAATGATCTGCGCACCGTCGGGCGACCATTCCGGTTGGAAGATCGATTCCGTCGCTCCGCCCGCGATTTGTTCGAACTTGCTGATTGCGCCATTTTGAGCGACCTCGCCCAAGTAGAGCCGCGTGCCGTTCCACGGCATGTTGGGATGATCCCAGGCGAGCCATGCGAGCCAGCGTCCATCCGGCGAGAGCCGCGGCGAGGCATAGAAATCGTGCCCGCTCGCGAGCACGTGTCCGCTCCCGCCGCCGTCGCCGAGATCGACGGCGACGATGGCATTGACCGGCTCACCATCGACGGTGTGATCCTCGCGCACGCCGATCCAGCGGCTGCGGCGCTGATCGATCACGCCGTCGGCGTAGCGCCACTGCCGCCCGCGAGCCGGCGGCTCGGGCGTGAGCGGTCGCGGCTCGGACACGCCCGGCACCTGCCGATACAGGCGGCCGTCGGCGAAATTGGAGAAATAGACCGTCCCGTTGTGCACGGTCCATGATCCGCCACCGTATTCGTGCACGCGGGTGCGCGCATTGTAGGGTGGCGGGGTGACATCGGTGGGTTGGCTGTCTGCGCCGGCGCGCACCACGACGCAGCGACCCTGTTCTTGCGGGCGTCCTTCCAGCCAATAGACGTATCCGCCGTCGAGCCACACCTCCGACAAGGTGATGGATTGCGCGACGATGAGCTCCGATGTGATCGGCGATTTCCAGGAGCCGTAGCGCGCGGTCTTGGTCGAGAGGGACGACATAGCCGCGTTGCACTCCATCGCGATGCCTGGTGCCGCCCCGCTATTTTACCTCCTGGCCCAACAAATGCGGGGCCAAACAACGCCCCCACGAGGTAAACGTCCGTAAATTAGACGCGCGTTTACATAAATTATACGCGTTATGTACCCGTGTAGCCGCTATTACGAGAAGAACCCTAGCTTGCGACGTCGCGCGTTTCGCACCCATTGATGCACATTGGGATGGATTGGAGGGAAGAATGTGGCACATCAGCAGAGCGCAACGGCGAGCGCCTGCAACCGCAGCTGCATCGCTTGTTATGGGCGATAGGCTCGCCGCATAGCGGGCAGTGCTGACCTTGGAACAGGCTGGACGCGATTTCAAAAAACTGCTGATTACGACAGAATAGCCAATCGCGTCCCACCTGGCGGCAATGATTCGATGGCCGAGGCTTAAAAGGAGCTTGGTTGTCGCAGTTGTCCCCATCTGCAAGGGCTAGCAGGCGTCACTGGCTGGCTCGGCGACACAAGACACGTGCCTCGTTGGAACTGTGGTGACGACTGCGAGCGAGCCAATCACCCCCCATGACGGACAGCGCAAGAACAGCTTTGTCGCCGTCCGTAACCCGCGTGGAGGCATTCGGAAAGGAAGACTATTTCGCTCGCAAGGCTCGTGGGCCTGTGATCTGGTTCGAAGTGGAGGATTTTCTTCGATATCTTGATCATTTTCGCAATCCCAGCGGCGTCCAGCGGGTTCAATTCGAGATTTATCGTGGAACCAAGACACTCGACGGGATTTCCGACCGCGTAAGATTTTGTCGGCTCAGCATCTACAGCAAACGACTCCTCACGGTTAGCTTCGACGCAATCCGTTCCGCATACTTGAACCCGCCTGGCAGTATCGCTCCGTGGAAGACATTTTGGGAGCCGGCGATATTTTGGCGAGAATTCCCCAGATCTTTCCCAGTGATCATGCGGCACCCGCGCTTTTTCTTTTCCATCCTCAAAGTTGCGGCGCGCGATGTCGTCGCCACATGGCTCCG
>VAZL01000340.1 GCA_005883445.1 Alphaproteobacteria bacterium
CGCGGCGCGACCTGCGGGAGAAGATTTTTCGCGCCTGGATCGCGCGCGGTGACGGCGGCGGCGGCACCGACAACAAGGCGATCATTGCCGAGATGGTGGCGTTGCGCGCCGAGCGCGCGCGGCTGCTCGGCTATCCGAGCTTCGCCCACTACCGGCTCGACGATACCATGGCGAAAACGCCGCAGGCCGTGCGTGCCCTGCTTGAGCGCGTCTGGGCGCCGGGCCGCCGCCGCGCGGTGGCGGATCGCGATGCCCTGCAGGCGCTGGTGCAGGCGGAGGGAAAAAATTTCGCGCTCGCGCCGTGGGACTGGCGCTACTACGCCGAGAAGCTGCGCAAGGCGCGCTGCGACATCGACGAGGCGACGATCAAGCCGTATCTACAGCTCGAGCGCATCATCGAGGCCGCGTTCTACACCGCGAACCGCCTGTTTGGCCTGACCTTCGAGCGTCGCGACGGCGTCCCGGTCTGGCATGACGACGTGCGGGTGTGGGAGGTGCGCGACGCCGTCGGACGCCATCGCGGCCTCTTCTTCGGCGACTATTTCGCCCGCACGTCGAAACACAGCGGCGCCTGGATGACCGCCCTGCGCGACCAGGAAAGGCTCAGGGGCGATATCCATCCGCTGGTCGTCAATGTCATGAACTTCTCCAAAGCGGGCGAGGGCGAGCCGACCTTGCTTTCATTCGATGACGCCAAGACGCTGTTCCACGAGTTCGGCCACGCCTTGCACGCGCTTCTCTCCGACGTCACCTACCCGATGATCGCGGGCACGAACGTGCTGCTGGACTGGTCGGAGCTGCCGTCGCAGCTGTTCGAGCATTGGTTAGAGCGGCCGGAAATCTTGCGCCGCTTCGCGCTGCACTATCGCACCGGCGAGCCGCTCCCGGAGGACCAATTGCGCCGGCTTCTCGCCGCGCGCACCTTCAACCAGGGTCAAACCACGGTGGAATACCTCGCCTCGGCGCTCATCGATCTCGATATGCATCTCAAGCCTGCGGCCGGCGACGGCTTCGACATCGACGGCTTCGAGCAGGCTGAACTTGCGCGCATCGGCATGCCCGCGGAAATCGTCATGCGCCACCGACCCACCCACTTCCAACACGTATTCGCGGGCGCCGGCTACGCCTCGGCCTATTACAGCTATCTGTGGTCGGAGGTGCTCGATGCCGACGCCTTCGCGGCGTTCGAGGAGACCGGCGATATCTTCGATGCCGGCGTCGCGAAGAGGCTGCATGATGATGTCTACGCCGCCGGCGGCGCGCGCGACCCGGCCGACCTCTACACCGCCTTTCGTGGGCGTTTGCCGACGCCCGACGGGCTGCTCAGGCGGCGGGGGTTGAGCGAGGACGCCGCCTAGATTGCCGTCGAGCTCTTCGCATCTCACCGTTGTCGCGGACGACCCAGCATTCTCCGAAGGCACGATCATGCACCGCACTGCAGACGACGAGCATTGTGATTGCTGGATACTCCGTTTCGCGCAGCATGACAGCGCACGATTGGACGACCGCTGACCATGGAGCTCCACACCGCCGGGCATCGCCGGGGCGTCGTCGCCGCACCGCACCACGACGCGGTCGAGGCGGGACGCGCGACGCTCGCCGAAGGCGGCAATGCACTCGAGGCCATGGTCGCCATGGCCGCGACCAGCGCCGCGGTCTATCCGCACATGACCCACTTGGGCGGTGACGGGATTTGGCTCGTGCGCGAGCCGTCCGGGCGCGTGCGCGCGCTGATGGCGGCGGGTGGCGCCGGCGCCAACGCGCGGCGCGAGCTTTACCGCGACTACGAAACGATCCCGCCGCGCGGTGCGCTCGCGGCGCTCACCGTGCCGGCCGCGGTCGCCGGCTGGATGCTGGCGCTGGAGGTGGCGCGAGCCTATGGCGGGCGTTTGCGCCTTGGCGATCTGCTCGCACCTGCGATCGTGCATGCCAACGAAGGCACCCGCGTCACCCGCAGCCAGGCCCGCTTCACGGCCGAGAAGCTCGCCGAGCTCAAGGACGTGCCGGGTTTCGCACAGACGTTCCTGCTCGATGGCAAGCCGCCCGACGCGGGCGCGACGCTGAAGCAGCCAGCGCTCGCCGCGACGCTCGACCATCTCGTCCATGCCGGGCTCGATGATTTCTACCGCGGCGATGTCGGCCGCGAGATCGCCGGCGATCTCGACCGCGTCGGCAGCCCGGTGACGCGCGCCGACCTCGAACGTTGCCGCGCCACGCTCGCCGAGCCGCTGGCGGTCGCGCTCGATGCCGGCAGCGCGTTCAACACCCCGCCGCCGACGCAGGGGCTGGCGTCACTGATCATTCTCGCGTTGTTCGAGCGCTTGCGCGTGCCGGAGGGTGAGGGTTTCGATCACATCCACGGGCTGGTCGAAGCGACCAAGCGGGCCTTCGCGGTGCGCGATCACGCGATCACCGATCCCGATTATCTGCGACGTCCGATCGACCGCTACCTCGATGCCAAGTTTCTGGACGCCGAGGCACTCGCGATCGATCGGCGCAAGGCCGCGCCCTGGCCGGCGCCCGCGGGCGAGGGCGGCACCGTCTGGATGGGCGCCGCCGACGCCTCGGGGCTCGTGGTCTCCTACCTCCAGTCGCTTTATTGGGAGTTCGGCTCCGGCGTGGTGCTGCCCAGGACCGGCGTGCTGATGCAGAATCGCGGCGCGAGCTTTTTGCTCGAAGGCGGCGCGTTGAAGCCGCGTCATTGCCTACGGCGCCATGGGCGGCGACGGTCAGCCGCAGACGCAAGCGGCGATATTCACGCGCCACGTGCGCTACCGGGGGCCACTCGCGCGCGCGATCGACGCCCCGCGCTGGCTGTTGGGGCGCACCTGGGGATCGACGCACGGCAATCTGCGCATGGAAGCGCGTTTCGATGGCGCTCTCGTCGACCGACTCCTGTCGGCTGGGCACGACGTCGAGATGCTGGCGGAGCCTTATTCGGACGTCATGGGCCATGCCGGGGCGGTGGTGCTGCATCCCGATGGAACGTGCGAAGGCGGCCATGACCCGCGCGCCGACGGCGGTGCGGCGGGGGCGTAGATTTGGCGTTACTTTCTCATGTCGGCGGAAGGCTATTTCGCGCCTCCATTCCGCCGCAGTCCGTGATATCGTGCCCCTGCGCGCGCGAGGAGTTTGCGAAGCACGCACGGGAGCCTTGGCGAGCAAATCGATGATCCACCGTTTGGTTTCCTATGCTCTGGCGGCATTTGCGGGCCTCGTCATTGTGCCCGCAGCAGCGCAGGCGCATCCCCACATCTGGGTGACCGTCAAGAGCGAGGTGGTCTACGGGCCTGACGGAACGGTGACCGGCGTGCGCCACGCCTGGACCTTCGACGACATGTTCTCGGTATTCGCGACCCAAGGTATCGAGTCGAAGAAGAAGGGCGAGTTCACCCGCGAAGAGCTGGCCCCGCTCGCCGAGGTCAACGTCACCTCGCTCAAGGAATACGACTTCTTCACCTATGCCAAGGCGAACGGAAAGAAGGTCGAGTTCAATGAACCGCTGGCGGACTACTATCTCGACTTCAATCCCAAGGATACGGTGCTCACACTTTACTTCACGCTGCCGCTCAAGGCGCCGGTGAAGGCCAAGGACCTGACGCTCGAAGTCTACGACCGCGAGTTCTTCGTCGACTTCAGCTTCGCCGAAAAGGATCCCGTCAAGCTCGTCGGCGCGCCCGCACACTGCAAGCTCTCGATCGGGCGGCCGCAGGAAATGGGCGCCGCGCTGTCGCAGCAGCTGAGCCAACTCGGTGCCGACCAGAGGGATCCGTCGCTCACCATCGGCTCCGAATTTGCGAACAAGATCGCAGTGAAATGTCCGTGAAAATCGTCGGGCGGCGACCGGTTGTTCATATCGCGTTGCTGGTCACGGTCATCGCCGGCCTTCTATTCGCGGCCGGGCTGGTCGACGGCGCATTTGCTCAGGCCGCCCCGTTCGGCGCGCCGCGTTCGCAGGCGCCGGCGCCGCCGGTGGGCGGCGTGCTCGGTTGGATCTTCGCCAAGCAAGCGGAATTCTATCGCCAGTTTTCGAGCCTGCTCCGCGCCGCCAAGACCGACGGCAGCGCCGCCTGGACCCTGTTCGGATTGTCGTTCCTCTACGGCATTTTTCACGCCGCCGGTCCCGGCCACGGCAAGGCGGTGATCTCGTCTTACATCGTCGCGAATAACGAGACCTGGACGCGCGGCGTGGTCCTGTCGTTCGCCTCGGCGCTGATGCAGGCGCTGGTCGCGGTGGTGCTCGTAGGCATGGCGGCTGCGGTGCTGAACGCGACCGCGGCGACCATGGGCCGCGCGGTCAATGTGATCGAAATCGTCAGCTACTTGCTCATCATCGTCATCGGAGTGCGATTGCTGTGGGTGAAGGGCCGAGCGTTCGTGGCGCTCCTGCACATGCTCCACCGCCCCGCCGCCGTCGGCGCCGCGGTAACGCCGCGCGATCACGATCACGCGCATCATGGTCACGCCCATCACCACCACGAGCACGACCACCACCACGATCATGACCATGATCACCATCATGGCGAGGGCCACGCCCATCATCATCATGCGCACGACGAGGAGGCGTCGGCGTGGGGGCACGCGCACGCGCCCGAGCCGGAGGAGCTTGCCGGCCCGGGAGGATGGAAACGAGGGCTGTCCGCCGTCCTTGCCGTCGGCCTGCGGCCTTGCTCAGGGGCGATCCTGGTGCTCGTCTTCGCGCTGGCGCAGGGATTGTTTTGGGCGGGCGTCGCCTCGACCTTCGTCATGGGAATCGGAACCGCTATCACCGTCGCCCTGATCGCTTCGATCGCCGTCGGCGCCAGGGCGTGGGCCCAACACTTCGCCGACGCGCGCTCCGGTTACGGGATGCTGGCGATGCGCGGCATCGAGGTCGGCGCGGCGGTCGTGATCATCGCCTTCGGCGCGCTCCTGCTCACCGGCTACATGGTGACCGAACGCATGGTCGGGATTTGACGGCGCGCTTCGTCGGCCGCCTGTCCGGAACACCTGGCCATCCCGGCCGCTGAATTCGCGGAGAGCATAGCTATGGCGGCCGAACAGCTCTCAACGCGCTGCTGTATCGTAGGAGGCGGACCGTGCGGGCTCATGCTCGGCTTCCTGCTCGCGCGCGCCGGCGTCGACGTCGTCGTGCTCGAGAAGCATGGCGACTTCCTGCGCGACTTCCGCGGCGACACCATCCATCCCTCGACCCTCGACGTGATGGGCGAGCTCGGTCTGCTCGACGAGTTCCTCAAGCTGCCGCACCAGAAAGCTCGCAGCATCAGCGCATATTTCGGCGGTCGGGCTTATGCTTTCGCGGATTTCACCTACCTGCCGACCCGCTGCAAGTTCGTCGCGCTGATGCCGCAGTGGGACTTCCTCAACTTCCTCGCCGATCACGGCAAGAGCTATCCGTCGTTCCATCTGCGCATGCGGGCGGAGGCGGTCGATCTGATCGAGGACGACGGCCGCATCGCGGGCGTGCGCGCCAACACGCCCAACGGCGCGCTTGAAGTGCGCGCCGACCTTACGGTCGGATGCGATGGGCGGCACTCGACCGTGTGCGCGCGCGCCGGGTTCAAGGCCGACGAGCTCGGCGCACCGATGGACGTGCTGTGGTTCCGCCTGCCGAAGAAAGCCAACGACCCCGACGAGTCGATGGGCCGATTCGAAGTGGGGCGCATCGTCGTCATAATCGATCGCGGCGACTACTGGCAATGCGCCTTCCTGATTCGCAAGGGCTCGATCGAAGAAACCCAACGCGCCGGCCTGCCGGCGTTCCGGCGCAGCGTTGCGCAGATCGTGCCCGCATTCGCCGACCGGGTCGACGAGCTCAAGGACTGGGACCAGATCAAGCTGTTGACCGTCGCGGTCAACCGCCTCCGGCACTGGCACCGGCCCGGGCTGCTCTGCATCGGCGATGCGGCGCACGCCATGTCCCCCATCGGCGGCGTCGGCGTCAATCTGGCGGTGCAAGACGCGGTGGCGGCGGCGAACATCCTGTGGCGGCCGCTCAAGGCCGGCACGCTGCGCGAGGACGACCTCGATCGGGTGGAGCGGCGGCGCGAGTTTCCGACCCGCGTCACGCAACGCATGCAGGTGATCGTGCAGAACAACGTGATCGACCGCCTGCTCGGCGCCGGAGAGACGCTCGCAGCGCCCTGGCCGCTGCGGCTGACGTCGTGGTTTAAGCCGTTGCGCCTCATTCCGGCCTGGCTCGTGGGCAAGGGCGTGCGGCCGGAGCACGTGCACACGCCCGATATCCGCGCCGCGGCGCGCTGAAGCCGCTTCGACGGAACGCCGAATGCGCGCTAGTGTCCCGATTCCGAAGTTCGCATCATTGTGCCGCAGCCTCGTTTGCGAACTTCGGAATCGAAGGACACTAGCAACTCATTGATCTAGTGTGGCTTTGGTTCAGAAGTCCGCATTTCGGACTCGCCGCAGAAATGATGCGGACTTCTGAACCGCCACACTAGTCCGCGAAGTCTTCCGGCTTGAGCGCGATCGGCGTGCCGTGCGGGGTCCGCTCCGCCGCGCGATCCCAGGCGTCGCGGTAGCGCGCGAGCATTTGCGCATCGGCCAGGCCCTTCGCGGCGACGATGCGTTCGAGCGCGTTGAGCCAATGCCGGTAATAGGTCTCACCGGTATCGGGATCGCCGGCAGCCTGCGCGCGCTTGATCTCGTCGGCGAGGGTGGCCGCCCATTCCGGCCAGGTGAACAGCCCGCGCTCGTGCAAGGCGAGCGCCATGGCGAAGGCCTGCGCCTCCCACGGTTCGCGGAAGACGGGACCTTCGGCATCGCGCGGAATGCTGGGCACGGCATTGGCCGCACGGCGGGCGACGGTCGGGTCGATACTGCTCATTCACGCTGGATCGAGATACGGCTCGAATGCATCGATCGAGATCTTGACGGTCGGGTCGGCGTCCGGGCCCCACAGCTCCTTGCCCTCGAACACGACGGTGTAGAGCCATTGCGGGTTGTCGCCCTTGTCGATGGCCACCGCGTCCGGAAAGGCGTGGCAGCCATGCACCAGCCCGACCACGCCGAGACGCCCGCGTGCATAGCGCGGCAGGCGGGTGTGCGTGGGCGGATGGATGTTCTTCGTCCGCACGCGATCGCCCGGCTTGAACCGGGCCGGCGCCTGCGCCTGCCGGTAGAACGAGCCGCGCGTCATTGCTTGCTGGACCGCATCCGGGGTGAGCTTGCGCGCGAGCGGCTTGCCGCGACGCAACGCGTGGCCGCCGGAAAGCTCGTCAGCATCGGCGTAACCGCGCTCGACGACGTTGGTCTCCATGGCCAGCGCCCAGCGTTGGTAATAGGACGCGGTCAGATAGACCTTCGGCGGTAAGCGCTCCTGCGCGAAGCGGGACGCATCGATGGGCCACGCGCCGGCATAACCCAGGGCGCGTTGCATCGCGAGCACGCGC
>VAZL01000341.1 GCA_005883445.1 Alphaproteobacteria bacterium
GACACCAATCTGCTGGTGAGAACGCCGGAAGAAGGCGCCTCGCACGCCCGCGCGCTCGGCCCGCACTACATGCTGCTGCTGCGCCGCCACGGCGCTTCGCTTGCCGGCAAATCGCTGCGCGAATGCGTCTTTCGTTCGATCTACACCACCCGCAACGCCGAACTGCAATTGCGCGCGATGGCGATCGGAACGCTGGGGCCGCTGTCGGCGGGGGAAGTGGAGAAATGCGGTGGTCACAACCTCGGTTCGCGCGGGGTCGAACGGGCGTGGGAATATTGGGTGACGCGGCTGCAAAAGGCAGAAGCGATGTGGGCCGCGGCCGGCCTGCCGCGACTGAAGGACCTTGCCGTGGTGGCGCGGCCGCAAACGGCTGGGCTTGCGCCGACAAGACGCGCCGCGCGGCGCGAGGAACGCGCAAGGAGCAGGACCGGCACAAAAAATAGGCGGTGATTCGGCCGCGTTAACGATTCGTTTACAACCGCCGGAGCTACAATCCTCCCGTGGACAACGGGCTTTTGTCGAGCGTCGCGGCCGCGATTCGAAAACGGCAGCACCACGGCAAGAGAATTCACAATAGTTGACGCGTGATGCCCGATTGTCGCCAAAAACGATTTGTACCCGCCCCTCGTACGAAACATCGGGGGAACACGATGCAAACAAGGCGAACCTACCAGGTGCAACATTGGCCCGACGGCCAGTGGAGTCCCGAGCACAACTGGCGCAAAATCGAAGCCAACAGCGAAAAAGAAGCAGCCGAGAAAGTGTGCGGTCTTGCATTGACTGATAACGGGACACTCGCGCAACTTCGCGCGCGCGTCCTCACCTTCGGCGATCTCAAACAACGCAGCGCCACCTCGTTTTATGCAGTCGAGTAGGCCACGCGCCTTCTCTCCGATCGCCCCTCCTACAATCTCCCCATCACCCATCGCTCCTTGACGTGACCGCCGCCGGCGGTAGCGCGGGCATGGTGGAGCTTCGGGCGGCGGGCGAATCCTTCGGCGGGGCTGGGGCGCGCATCGCTTTTGCGTATACGTGCGTTGCCAACCCGCCCGGCTTTCGCGGCATGTTCCGCATGGCGAAACGCGTGCGCGGGCGAGCGTTGCGCGTCTCCCCGTTATCCCGTAATGACAGCGCACACGGTTCCATCACAGCTCGCTTGCAACAACGGGCGGCACGGATCGCGCAAGCGCGGCCGATTCGAAGGGAGGTCCGCGGTGACGGGCATGTACGATCAGGTACGGCCGGGCATTGGTCACAACCAGCCCGAGGAGTTTGCCGAGGAGAAGAAGCACGAAAGGTGGGAGCGCTGGGCCAAGAAGCGCACCTTCGTGCGCGCGCTGGAAGGCACCTACAGCCACCTCTACAAGGCGTTGCTCGAGGAGAAGCGGGTCTATTCGTCCCGCGACGTGCCGTGGAAGGGCGGCCCCGGCCAATTCGGCAAAAGCGTGATCAGCCCGCAAGCGACCACCATCATCCAATCGATGGAATCGCATATCGAGGCCTACGCGCCGGGGGCTTACGGGCAGAAGCACGGCCACCTCAACAGCGCGGTGTTCTACGTGCTCAAGGGCCGCGGCCATGACGTGCACGACGGCCGCCATATCCCCTGGAAGGCCGGCGACGTGATGATCGTCGAGAACGGTTGCGTCCATCAGCACTTCAACGATGATCCCGAGAACGAAGCAATTCTCCTGGTGTTCAAGGCCAAGCCGCTATTCCTGTTCATGCATCTCCTGTTCCAGAAGATCGTGGAATGGCCGCCCGACAAATTGCCGCCCGGCCAGGACTCCTACAAACCACCGGCCGACATTTGAGGAGCGTGAAGATGCCTTTCGAGGACAAAGGTCCGGCGCTGTCCGGCTCCGCCAGTTGCACCTTCCACGCCGACGACGTCGCGGCTTCGCAGAATTTCCGCAAGCAGTACGAAACGCGGCCTAACGTGGTCAAAGCCGAAGAGATGCCGTGGGAGCGTTCCGCCGACGGCTTGATCAAGCATCTCGTGCACCATCGCCTGAACACGCGCGAATGCTGCGTCGAGGCCTATATGCAGTTCCTCAAGGCCGGCGAGCGCTCCGGCAAGCATCGGCACATGTGGGAGGAGATCATCTTCGTGGTCGAAGGCTCCGGCTACGACCTGCACTGGGACCTCAAGTTCGACTGCATCGACGCGTTCGAATGGGAATGGAGCCCGGAGCCGAAGAAGCACGAGTGGCAGCGCGGCGACTTCATCTACGTGCCGCCCTTCACGATCCACCAGCACTTCAATGCAGACGCCAAGAGCGAGGCGCGGCTGATCGTGATCTCCAACCGCATGGTCAAGGAGATGGGCTTCGACTGGTTCGACCAGATCGAGAACGCGCCTTGGGCTTGGCGCGTCGCCGCCCTGCTCCTCACATTTGCGCCGATGTCGCTCGCGCAGCCGGCGGCATATGCGCAGTCCCCCGCGGAATTCTACAAGGGCCGCAACGTCGAGCTTTATATCGGCTACAGCGTGGGCGGCGCTTACGACCTTTATGCGCGCGTGCTGGCCCGTCATCTCAGCAAGCACATCCCGGGCAGCCCGACCATCATTCCCAAGAACATGGAGGGCGCCGGAAGCCTCCGCCTCGCCAACTGGCTCTACAATGTCGGTGCCAAGGACGGCACCGTGCTCGCCACCATCGGCCGTGGCACCGCGTTCGATCCGCTGCTCGGCTCCAAGGGCGCGCAGTTTCGAGCCGACAAGTTCACCTGGGTCGGCAGCGCCAACAACGAGGTCAGCGTGTGCGTCGCCTGGAAGACGAGCGGCATCACCGACTTCGAAGAAACGCTGAGCAGGGAGCTCATCGTCGGCGGGACCGGTCAGGCGGCCGACACCGATCAGTTTCCGCGCATCCTCAATGGCGTGCTCGGCACCAAATTCAGAATCGTCACCGGCTATCCCGGCGGCAACGATGTCACGCTCGCGATGGAACGGGGCGAGGTCAAGGGACGTTGCGGCTGGTCCTGGTCGAGCGTGCTCTCGACGCACAAGCGCTGGATCGAGGACAAGTTGATCACCGTCCTGGTGCAATTGTCGCTCAACAAACATCCCGATTTGCCCGACGTTCCGCTCGTCATGGATTTTGCCAAGACCGAGGACCAGCAG
Organism: Alphaproteobacteria bacterium; assembly: GCA_005883445.1. Taxonomy (GTDB): domain Bacteria; phylum Pseudomonadota; class Alphaproteobacteria; order Rhizobiales; family Xanthobacteraceae; genus VAZQ01. The sequence goes on from VAZL01000341.1 coordinate 3,128, forward strand.
CAGATGTTCAAGCTGATCTTCGCGCGCCAGGTGATGGGCCGGCCTTATCTCGCACCGCCCGACGTGCCGAAGGAGCGCGCCGAGGCGCTGCGCAAAGCCTTCATGGACACGATGAAAGATAATGAATTTCTCGCCGACGCCGAGAAGTCGCAGCTGGAGATCAACCCGGTCGACGGCGCAGAGGTGGAGAAGCTGGTGAAAGAGCTCTACCAGACGCCCAAGCCGCTCGCCGACAAAGCGGCGCAATTCATCCGGCATTAAATTGTGCGCGAGCTTGATCGCCTCGGCTCGTTCCCGCACTTGCATGATGGGCACAATGCCGCATGAATGATCGCAAGAGCGCCCCGATGCAGGAACAGAGTGGGCGAGGGCAGTCCGCGAAAGCGAACTATCGCGGCTGGCAATCCGATGTGATCGTCGACCTGATCAAGCGCTACGGCTTTCCGCATATCACGCTCAATCCCGGCGCAAGCTTTCGCGGCCTGCACGATTCGCTGGTCAACTACGGCGGCAACGAGCCGCCGATGATGCTGTGCCAGCACGAAGAGATCGCGGTGCAGATCGCGCACGGCTATGCCAAGGCGACCGGCAAGCCGATGGCGGTGATCTTGCACGATCTCGTCGGACTGCTGCACGCCTGCATGGCGATCTACTACGCCTACATCGACCGGGTGCCGATCTTCATCATCGGCGCGACCGGCCCGATGGATGAAGGCAAGCGCCGCCCGCACATCGACTGGACGCATTCGGCGCTCGTTCAGGGCAACGCCGTGCGCGACTATGTCAAGTGGGATTATCAGCCGACCTCGATCGAGGGCGTGCCGGAAAGCTTCGCACGCGCCTATTCGATCATGACCACCGAGCCGCAGGGCCCGGTCTATATGTGCTACGACGCCGCGCTTCAGGAGGAGCCGCTGACCCGCAAGGTGCCGTTGCCTCCCGCCGGCGCGGCCGCGACACCCGCGCCGATGGCGCCCGATCCCAAAGCGATCGCGGCAATCGCGGACAAAATCATCGAGGCCGAGCATCCCATGCTGCTCGCCGAATATGCCGGCCGCCGCGCCGGCGGCTTCGAAAGCATGGTGGAGTTGGCCGAGACCGTCGGCGCGGCGGTCTGGGACGTCAACAACGCGCTCAATTTTCCCAACAAGCATTCTGGTCGTGGGTCTCGACGTCAACGACTGGGAGAAACAGCTCACCGAGCTCAACAGCGCCATGCGCACGCGCGAGCCAATCACGCCGGCGTCATGCGACTTCGTCGAGATCGGCTTCGGCGAGATCAATATCAGCAAATGGGCTTTCGACTATTGCCGCATGCAGCCCTGCTCGATCCGGGCGCTGGGCGACACCGCGCTCGCCATTCCGGCGCTCACCCGCATCTGCAAGGAGCGCATCGCGGGCGACGGCAAGCTCAGAGCCCGCGTCGCCGAGCGCCGCGCCGCGATCGGCAAGCGTCACGACGAGGTGTGGGCAAAATGGCAGGAAGAGGCGCACCACAACTGGGACGCTTCGCCGATCACCTTCTCACGCCTCGCGCTCGAAGTCTGGGAGGTGATCAAGAACGAGGACTGGGTGCTGTCCGCGAACACGCTCAAGCAGCAGGTGCGCAAGCTGTGGGATTTCGACAAGCCCTACCGCCATCCCGGCGTCGAGCTCGGCACCTCGACCCAGATCGGCATCTCGCTCGGCGTGGCGCTCGCGCACAAGGGCACGGGACGCGTCGTGGTCGACATCCAGCCCGATGGCGATCTGATGTTCGACGCCGGCGCGCTTTGGGTTGCTGCGAAATATGAAATTCCGATGCTCGTGGTCATGCACAACAACCGCGCCTATTACAACGACTGGGAGCACCAGATCCGCATGGCCAAGCTGCGCGGCACCGACGAGGCCAAGGCCCATATCGGCATGGATTTGTTCGCTCCGGAGCCGGACTTCGGCGCGCTTGCCCGCGCCATGGGCTGCCACGGCGAAGGACCGATCGACAAGCCGCAGGACATCCGGCCCGCGCTGTTGCGCGCACTCGCCGAGGTCAAGAAGGGGCGGCTCGCGCTGGTGGACACCATCACGCAGCACAGGTGATTGCCGTTCTCCCCTGCGAAGCAGGATGAAGAAAGAACGTCACGCCGGTTCCAGACCCTTCTGTTTGAGCAAGCGCGGCGACTCGGCCGCCACGAACTTTACCAGCGCCGCGGCAACGTCCGGCGCTTTCGCCGCCGTGAGCACGCCCGCCGAGAAGGTCGTGATCTTCTGCAGCGCCGCGGGCAGCGGGCCGACGATCTCGATGCCGGCGACCGGAAGAAGCTCGCTGATCTGCTGGATTCCGATCTCGGCGTCGCCCTTGGCGACCACCTCGCCGATTGGCGTCCCGGGATCCGGGATCACGATCTTGGCTTTCATCACGTCGGCGATGCCGAGACGCACCAGCACGGTGGGAAAATAGATGCCGCTCATGCCGGTCTTGGAGTGGGCGACCGACTTGGCCGCAAGGAGCGCGCGTTTCAACGCCTCGGGCGAACCGATGTCGGGCCGCTTTGCGCCCTTGCGCACCGCGACGCCAATGCCGGAGCGGGCGAGGTCGACGCGGCTACCGGCGACCACCTTGCCGTGCCCGGTGAGGTCGTCGATCGCCTCGGCGGTCAGGATGGCGAGGTCGCCGCCGGCGCCGCCTTCAAGATCCTTCAGCAGACCGTTCGTGGAGCCCCAGGTGATCACGATTTTCGTCCCGCTGGTGCGCTCGAATGCGGGTATGAGATCGAGCATCACCGACTTCAGGCCGTTGGTGCAGAGAACTTCCATTGCGGCGCTCCTTTCACGTTTCCTAATCATTCCGCGTTGACGCCGGGTGGCCGAAGATGCCACTTCTAAAGCCCGAGCGGGAGAGCCAAGCGCCGTCGACCCAAAGGTTGCGTGCGGGAGAGGATGCGATCATGGACAGCGAAAGCGCACGCATGAGCTCGGCCGCCGAAGCGCGGTTCCGGATCGATTATCCCAATTCCAAGCCGCGCGTGGTCAAGGTCGTCGCGCTCGATGCAGCGAGCGAGCGCGTGGTCAAACGCGTGGCGCAACAGGGATGGCAGCGCGCGACGTTCTTCACTTCCATCAAGTTCGAGGGGGCAGCGCGCAGCGGCGAGAGCTGGTCGATGCAGGCTTGGCTCAGCGATCTCGCCGGCCGCACCAAGGCGCTGGTCGAGGAAGTGGCAGCCGCCGATCTCGTGGTGATGGTGTCGAGCGCCGGCACCAGCGCGCAGGCCGCCGCGGTCATCGGCGAAGCCTGCGCCGCGCGCAAAGTAATGACGATGGCGCTGATCATCGGCAGCGAACAGCGCTCGAACGAGGAGCTGTCGAAGACGCTGGCGGCGCTACGACCCTACGCGTCGATGCTCGTCATCGCCAGCGGCGACGAATACATCGAGGAAATGCTGGCGGCATTGAGGGCGTAGGCCCGCTTGGCGCTACGCTTGCGTCCTGCCGCGATAGCCGAGCCGCGCCGAGACCAGATCCGCCGTGGCGATCACGTGCGGCATCACGGCGGCGATCGATTTTTTTGATAGACGCGTGAGCGGCCCGGCGATGCCCACGGCGGCGACCACGTCGCCGCTGTCGTCGCGGATCGGCGCGGCGATGCACACCATGCCGATTTCGCTCTCCTCGTCCTCGATCGCGCAGCCACGCTGGCGCGTGGCGCCGAGCGCTTTGATGAATTTTTCCGCGCTGGTGATGGTCTTCGGCGTGCGCGGCTCGAGGCCAGCCTCGATCACGCGGTCCACCACGTCATTCGGCTGAAAGGCGAGGATCGCCTGCCCCTCGGCCGTGCAATAGGCGGGCTTGCGCACGCCGATATCGGAGCGCATGCGGATCGCATGCGTGCCCTCGAGATTGTAGACATACATGATCTCGGTTTCGTCGAGAATGGCGAGATGCACGCTCTCGTTGATCTTTTCGCGCAGATCGTAGAGGTAGGGCCGCGCTTCGTTCGAGACGTTCATGCGCCGGCGCACCAGCGCGCCGAGCCGAAAAAGCGCGATGCCGAGTTGGTACTTGCCGTTGTCCCGGTTCTGCTCCAGCAGACCTTCCGAGACCAGCGTGACTGCGAGCCGATGGACGGTGCTCTTCGCCAGCCCGAGGCGGCGCGCGAGCGCGCTGATGCCGATTTCGACCTCGTCCTCCGAGAACGCCTTGAGCAGCCGGATCGCGGTCGCGACCGAGGACAGTCGCTCGCGTCGTCCCCGCCCGTTGGTGTTGCCGGCTGCTTTCTTTCTCGCCATCCGCTTCTCGCCATCGGCGCGCCAGAGGCGTGAACCCGAGCTCGTTCCGCTCTGCGGACCATTGTTCCGCGGCATCTAGGCGCAGTGTCGCGGACGTGTCAATAATTCCCCGCAGCGCGCACCGAATGGAGGCGGCGGATGAATGCCGTGCGCAAGATCGTCGTTGTCGGCGGCGGCCCGGCGGGCGTCGCGGCGGCGCTCGCCGCCAAGCAGCAGGACGCTGCCGCCGACGTCGTTCTGCTCAGCGACGAGTCGCAAGAGCCGTACGAGAAGCCGCCGCTGTCGAAGGCCGTGCTCACGGGAAAGGCGATGCCCCACGACGCGCCGATCGCCGGCCCGAAGGGCGTTGCCGCAAGCGGCGTCCGCCTCAAGCTCGGCACGCCCGTGAAGGCGATCGATCGCGCCGCGCGCGCGGTGATGACCGATGCGGGCGAGCGCATCGGCTACGACGCGCTCGTGCTCGCCACCGGCTCGATCAATCGCATGCTGCCGATGTTCCCAGCGCGGCAGAAGGGCGTTTACTATCTGCGCACCGAGGCGGAAGCGCGCGCGCTCAAGGCGCATCTGCATCAAGGCGGCTCGCTCCTCGTCATCGGCGGCGGACTGATCGGGTTGGAAGTAGCGGCGTCCGCCGCGGAGCTCGGCGTCAAGACGACCGTGATCGAGATCGCGCCGCGCATCCTCGCGCGCGTCTGTAACGCCGATATCTCCGAGCTGATCCACGAACGCCATCGCATCCGCGGCGTCGATATCCGCGTCGGCACCGCCGTCTCCGCGCTGCGCGAATTGCCTGATGGCCGGCTCGGCGTCGACATCGGCAGCGGCGACACCATCGCAGCCGACCTCATCGTGGTCGGCGCCGGCGTCGCGCCCGACGATCGGCTGGCGAAGGCCGCGGGTCTCGCCACGCAAGACGGCATCGTGGTCGACGACCATGGCCGCACCAGCGATGCCGCGATCTTCGCGGCCGGCGACTGTACACGCTTTCCCGGACCGCACGGGCCGGTGCGGCTGGAGAATTGGCGGCATGCCCAGGAGCACGGCGCGATCGCCGGCCGCAATGCCGCCGGCGGCGATGTCGTCTACAAGGTCGCGCCCTCGTTCTGGTCGGAGCAACACGACATGTATATCCAAGGCGTGGGCTGGCCCGTTGCACAACCGAGCGCGCGCATACGCCGGCCGCTCGGCGCGGGCGCCGCGCTCCTGTTCGAGCTCGACGGCACCCACCTCGCGCACGCGTTGGGCATCAATGCGCAGCGCGAC
>VAZL01000342.1 GCA_005883445.1 Alphaproteobacteria bacterium
AACCGGAAAGAAGGAGCGCGTGGGCATTGTCGGCGTCGGCCGCATGGGCCTTGCGATGCTCAAGCATCTCGTCAAGCACGGCTACCAGGTGACCGCCTGCGACATCGACGATAAACAACTCGCCAAGGCACGCGATGCCGGCGCCGCCACCGCCGAGACACCGGCCGAGGTCGCGCGCGCGGCCGCTTTCGTGATCATCGGCGTCGGCTACGACGACGAAGTCAATCAAGTCGTGCTCGGGACGGAGGGGTTGCTCGCCAATCTTGCATCCGGCTCGATCATCGCGGTGTCCTCGACCGCCAAGCCCGACACCGTC
>VAZL01000343.1 GCA_005883445.1 Alphaproteobacteria bacterium
AAGTTCGAGAGTAGCGTGCCGTCATTCGAACCGATGTCGATGACGAGATCCCGCGGAGCGAGCTTGAGCAGCGCTGAGGCTTCCGCATACAGCTCGGCGAAATTATCGCGCAACAGCTTGGTGGTGCCGCTGGTGTAGGGATATTCGGGCGGGAAGATGATGACGGGATCGACCGCCAAGCCGAGCTGCACCAGATCGCACTGCGCGCAATGCAAGAGGTCGGTGGGGAACCAGGGCTGCTGGCGCGGCGCTTCCCCGATCGCGACCATCTGGTTCACCGGCGGCATGTAGCCGAGCGAGAGTACCCTGGTCAGCGGTGCATGGCCGCAGACCTGACAGCATTCCACCGGAACGCTGGCTCCGCTGCCGGCGGCGCGGGCAATCTTTGCGGGAAACGATACCATCTCTGCCACGACCGGCTTACGCCGCCGGCGCCATGCTCTCGTGCGCCCAGTACCATTTCAGCGTGGGCGGCAGTCCTTCGTCGAGCGGGACGCGAGGTCTATAGCCGAGCGCGGCCAGTTTCGAAATATCGGGGCAGCGGCGCGGCGTGCTGCCCTCGCGCACGGGCGACGCACGGAGCGCGATGTCACGGCCGGCGATCTTGGCCATGCGGCGGGCGAGATCGGCGATGCTGACTTCTTCCGCGCTGCCGACGTGGTAGATGCCGAGGTGCTCGCCCTTCTCGCGCATGAGCACCACGCCTCGCACCAGATCGTCGATGTGGCAGAAGCTGCGCGTCTCGGCGCCGCTGCCCTGGATCGGGAATGCAATGGTACCGGTCGCCTTGGCTTCCATCGCCCGTTTCAGCCGCACGGCGAATTGCGGGATGACGTGATCGAAGCCCATGTCGGGCCCGTAGACATTGTGCGGCCGGAAGATCAGCACCCGCTCGAAATGCTTGCGGCCGTGGTTGATGACCATCATCTCGCTGATGATCTTGCCGGCGCCATAGGACAGGCGCGGGTTGTGCGGGTCGGGAACCACGAGCGGAGCGCTCTCGTCGGTGGGCACGCGCGGCGGCGACTGGTAAACCTCCGAGCTCGAAGCGAGGATCAGGCGTCCGAGGCCGTGGTGGCGGCAGCCGTCGATGACGTTGACGATGCCCTTGACGCCGACGTCGAGCACGAGATCGGGCGCGCTGTAGAACGTGGCCGTACCGTTGACGAAGGCAAGGTGATGCACCTCGTCGATGCCGCGCATGGCCGCGTCGAGCGCGGCCGCGTCGCGGATGTCGCCGCTGACGAACTCGACGTCGCGTTCGACCTCGCGCAGCCGGCGCAAAGCTCCGCGCGAATTGTCGTCGAACACGCGCACGGCCTCGCCCTGGCGCACGAGCGCCTTGACCAGACCCGAACCGAGAAAGCCGCTGCCGCCGGTGACCAGAATGCGCCGCGGGCTCATTCGTCTGCCGCTCCTTCGCTTTCCGCCGCCCGCAGATACCACATCCGGAACGCGGACGGGAAACCGATATCAGGCCCGTACAAACGCCCGCAAATGCGCTAGGCTTTTCCCCGGCAGACCGCCAGCCACATCAGCGCGGTCTTGACCACCAAGGGAGGATTTCATCATGTCTGTGGCGTCGTATCGGCTGGCCGCGATCGGCCTGGCCTGCGCACTGGTCACGCCCGCGAGCGCGCAGTTGCTCGCACGCAAGGATTTGTCGGCGGCCATGGCGCTCACCATCGCAGAAACCGCCATCGCCACCTGCACCGCGAACGGTTACCGCGTGTCGGCCACCGTCGTCGGCCGCAACGGCGAGGTGCTGGTCCAGATCCGCGGCGACGGCACCGGACCGCACACCATGGAGAACAGCTTCAAGAAGGCCTACACGGCGCGCACATTCCGCATTCCGTCGGGCGAGATGGAAGAGCGGCTGAAGAAAAATCCGCAAATGGGCGCGCAGTATCTCACCGGCTTCACCACCGCCCGCGGCGCGCTGCCGATCATGATCGGCGAGGAGGTGATCGGCGCGGTCGGCGTTTCCGGCGCTCCCGGCGGCGACAAGGACGAAGCCTGCGTCAAGGCCGGCATCGAGAAGGTCGCCGATCAGCTCAAGTGAAGGCGTCCGCGGCGTCCAGCGCGCGCGAGGAAGACCGACGCATGACGCGTCCGTTGCGCGCCACTGCAGTGGGCGCAATCGCGGCTGTCTGGGCGTTTGCGGTCAACGCTCAGACCTATCCCGAGCGGCCGATTCGGGTGATCGTGCCGATCGCGGCCGGCAGCGTGACCGACGTCATCATGCGCGCCACCGCGAGCGAATTGGCGCCGCGCCTCGGCCAGCCCTTTGTGATCGAGAACAGAGGCGGCGCCAGCGGCATCCCCGGAGCGCAGGCCTGCGCGCAAGCGGCGCCCGACGGCTATACGCTTTGTCTGGTCTACCACAACACGCTGTCGATCAATCCGCTGCTGTTCAACCAGCTGCCCTACGACCCGGAGCGGGACTTCACGCTCATCACCAATCTTTATCTGCTGATCGAGGCGCTGTTTGTGAACAGCTCGCTCAATGTCAATACGGCAGCCGAGCTCAAGGCCTATGCGCAGGCGCATCCGTCGACGCTCAATTACGGGACGCTCGGGCCCGGTTCTAATCCCGAAATGTTCTTGAAGTGGATGAACCAGACCTGGAATGTGAACATCGTCGGTATTCCCTACCGCGGGGGCGGGCCGATCGCGCAAGCTCTCGTCGCCGGCGAACTCCAAGTCGCCAAGATGGGGCTCGGAAATTTTCTCGGGCTCTTGGGGACGGGCAAGATCAAGCCCCTCGCGGTCGCTGCCGCCCGCCGCTCGGTTCTCGTGCCCGAAATACCGACCCTCGCCGAGGCGGGCATCGACTTTCCGCCGTTCGGCTGGTGGGGATTGGCCGCCCCCCGCGGAGTGCCGCAGCCGATCGTGGACAGGCTCAATACCGAGTTCGTGACGCTCTATCGCGAGGCGAAATTCGTCGAGTATCTCGAGAAGCAAGCCGTGCTGCCGGCGCCAGGAACGCCTGCGGAATTTTTGCAATTCCTCAAGCGCGACCGCCAGGACGCCGAGTTCTTGATCAGAATCTCCAATCAATCGCGCGAGGATTACAAGCCGCAGTAATGAACGAAACACACGCCGTTGCGTATCTCGCCTGGATCAGCGACCTCCGCCTCGGCCGTGGCGAGCAAAGAGGAGCCGCGGCTCATCCGTGCGCGGACCGCCGGCAGGCCGCGTGAGCAGCCACAGCGCGATCGAGACGTTCACCAGGTTCCAGATCAGGCCGTTGACGAAAGCTGCCTGATACGAGCCGGTGAGATCGAAGATCACGCCGGACATCCAGCCGCCGAGCGCCATGCCGAACACGGTCGCCATCAGCACGATGCCGAGCCGCGTGCCGGCTTCCTGCGGCGAAAAATATTGGCGCACGATGATGGCGTACATGGGCACGAGGCCGCCCTGGAACAGGCCGAACAGCGCCGAGATCACGTAGAGCGATACCAACCCGTCGAAAAAAAGATAGAGCAACAGCGCCACGCCCTGCAGCAAGGAGCTCAAAAGCAGCGTCGCCACGCCGCCGATGCGATCGGCGATGAAGCCCGATGCGATGCGACTGAAGATGCCGAAGCCCAGCATCAGGGAGAGCATTTCAGCGCCGCGCGCGACGCCGTAACCGAGATCGCCGCAATAAGCGACGATGTGGACCTGCGGCATCGACATCGCCACGCAACAGGAGAGACCGGCGAGACACAACACCGCCAGCAGCGCGTTGGGCGAAAGGCCGAGCCCGCGCGGCGTGCCTGCGATGAAGGCGCCCGCCACATCGCCGCCAACCATCGGGGGGCGCCGCCGCAGCGCCAGCAGAAACGGCAGCATGGTCAGGGCGCAGAAGGCGCCAATGCCGATATGAGTGGCCCGCCAGCCCTCGGTCGCCACGAAATGTTGCACGACCGGCGGCCAGATCGTGCCGCCGAAATAATTGCCGCTCGAGACGATGGCGACGGCAATGCCGCGGCGGCGGGTGAACCATTGCGAACTGTCGGCGATCAACGGCCCGAACGTGGCGGAGGCGCCGAGCCCGATGAGGATGTGCACGAGCGCAAACAGCATGAGACTGTGGGAGAAGCCCGCGGCGACATAACCGGCGGCGAGCGCGAGCGCGCCGCAGATCACCGGCGCCCCGATGCCGAAGCGGTCGGTGAGCCGCCCCATTGCCACGCCGCCGCAG
>VAZL01000344.1 GCA_005883445.1 Alphaproteobacteria bacterium
ACGATGTACATGCAGGAGCCCGGATCGCCCTTGTTGAAGACGACGCTTCCGGCGCCGAACGTCACGTTCGCGCCGGCCCGTTGGGCAAACATTCGCATGTCGATTTCATTGCCGTTCATTTCCGCCTCGCCAGTCCAAGCCGTGCATCGATGGCAGCGACTTTATGCCAAAAGTTCGCAGCCGCGTGCTAGCTTTACCTCGCCCAGGGGCGGGATGATCCCTGGCCGCGCATTGGCACGAGGCCGGCCCGGGACGCCGGAGCCGATCACTGCGGAGGGACGATCATGGCTACCGTCACAACTATCGAGAAGCGACAACTCGACGGCTCCTTGCCGGCGCCGGGGGCCCGCATCGGCATGATCATTCCATCGGTCAACAGCATGACCGAGCCGCAGTTCAACCATTTCGCACCGCCCGGTCTCGGCGTACATGTCGCGCGCGCCCGCGTTGCGGGGGAGTGGAAGCGGCCGCTTGCGGCCATGGCCGACGAGATCGCTACGTCGGCAAAGCTGCTCGCGGACGTGGCGCCCGATCTCATCGTCTTTCACTGCACCGACACCTCGATGACGCAGGGCCCGCGGGGCGAAGGTGACATTCTCAAGATCGTGCAGGACGCAACCGGCGTCGAGGCGGTGGCAACGAGCCGGCTCGTGCTGGAGGCATTGCAGGCCCTCGGGCTGCGCAAGCTCGTCCTGCTCAGCCCCTACAAGAGCAACCAAGCCGTGATCGACTATCTCGGCGCGACCGGCTTTACCGTGGTTCATGACGTGGCGCTTGCGCTCAAGCCGCTCGAATTCGCAACAGTCACGCCGCAGGAATGGGCGGAGCTCGCGCGCAAGCATGACCGGGCGGAGGCCGACGGCATTTTCTTAAGCTGCACCAATACGACGCAGATCGAAGCGATCGCGGATATCGAGCAGACGCTCGGCAAGCCCGTCGTCAACAGCAACCAGGCGGTGCTTTGGGGCTGCGTCAAGCGACTCAAGTCGGCGCTTGCTCCGCTGCCCCCGATGCCGTCGCTTGGACGGCTGATGCGGCACATGGATGCGTGAGAACGAGCGGCGAAGGACCGAACACATGAAACTGCAGGTTGGACGTCTCGCCTGCGCGACGGCATTTCTCATGCTTCTTGTTCCGGTCGCGTCGGCGCAACCCTATCCGACGCGGCAGATCACGCTCGTCGTCCCCTTCGCGCCCGGCGGGCCGGCTGATTTTCTCGGCCGCCTCGTGGGCCAGAAGCTGAGCGAAGATTTGGGCCAGCAAATCGTCGTCGACAATCGGCCGGGCGCAAACACCATCATCGGCGCCCAGGCGGTCGCCAAGGCCAGCCCCGACGGCTACACGCTGCTGATGGCCATCGACGGCACGCTGGTCATGAACCCGTTTCTTTACAGCAAGCTTGCCTACGATCCGTTCAAGGATTTCGTGCCGATCTCGCTGATCGCGCTCGTGCCCTCGGCGGTGGTCGGGAACATCAACATCCCGGTCAACTCGATCAAGCAACTGGTCGAGCAGGAAAAGGTGAAGCCCGGGACCTTCCAGATCGGGATCAGCACGCCGACGTCGCAGGTCAATGTCGGGCTCCTGAACATGATGGCCGGGACCAATTTCACCATGGTGCCGTATCGAGGCGGGACGACCCAAATCACCGGCATCCTCGCCGGCGACATTGCGCTCGGCATGGAGAGCATCAACGTATCGCTGCCGCTTTGGCGCGACGGGAAGGTCAAGATCCTCGGCCTGGTGAGCGCGCAGCGCCTGTCGTTCGCCCCGGACATTCCAACCATCGCCGAGACCTATCCCGGATACGATCTCGGCATCTGGCAGAGCATCGTCGCGCCGAAGGTGCTCGCGCTGCCGGAGGTCCGCGAAAAACTCCTCAACGCCGGCATCGAGCCCGCCGGCAGCAATACGCCGGAGGAGTTCGCAGCCTTCATCCGCTCCCAGGCCGACACGCGGGCCAAGGTCATCCAGGCGGTCGGAATGAAGCTCGACTGATGATGGCGATGGCGCCCAGCGTCGCGATCATCGTTTCTCGCGCAGGCCCGCGCGTTGCAGGCGCGGCAGAACCTCGTCGCAGAAGAACGGAAGCTCGTCGATATAATTGACGAGCGACACCGCAACCCCCGTCAGCCCCGCCTTGCTGAGATCGATGAGCTGGCTCGCCACGTGGTCGGGGTCGCCCACGATCGGCAATCCGCCCATGCCCTGCGCGTATCCGGTGCGGATCTGTTGAAACTTCTCCGGTGGCGTGTTCTGCGCCGTGATGTTCTTGAGCGCCAGAATATCGTCGACCGCCCTCCAGTCGGCATGCTCCACGATGGAGTAATGGTAGTAGTCCTCGGCCTCCTTCTTGGTGGGCCTGCAGGTGATGACGCCGACCGTATAGACGCCGAGCTCCCTCCCCTGCTGCTTTGCTTGGGCTTTGGCGCTCGCCACCCTCTCCGCGGTCTCATCGAGCGAGGTGCGCGATGCCTGCAGGAAGAATGCGTCGCAGTTGCGGACTGCGAAGGCTTGGCCGACCGGAGAGGCGCCGGCATTCATGATCACCGGCCGCGATCCGCCATAGGGCTTGGGCTTGCCGCGGATGCCCTTCATGTTCAGGTATTGGCCTTCGAAGTCGAAGTCCTCCTTGTCCGACCAGATCATCTTGATGACGTCGATCCACTCCTGCGCGTATTCGTAGCGCGCTTCATGCTCGCGCTGCTTGACGCCGAACATCGCGAATTCGCCCTCGTTCCACCCGACCACGATGTTGAGCCCGAAGCGACCTTCGCCGATATGGTCGGCGGTCACCATTTCCTTGGCGGCAATGACCGGGTTGAAGAGCGGCGCATGCACGGTGCCGAACACCGTCACGCGCTTGGTTAGGGCGAGGAGGCCCGTCGCCCAAGTGATGGTCTCGAGCGTCGCGCCCTGGTAGTCGGTGTCGCCGCCATAGCCCTTCCAGCGCCCGATCGGGAGCAGGAAATCGATGCCGACGTCGTCGGCCATCCTGGCGAGCTTGAGATTGTCCGGCCAGTTCCCCGACCAGCGTTCCGGAACCAGGGTGACCGCGCGTCCCGACGAACAGTTCGCCCCGAACAAGCCGATCTTGAGCTTGTTCGCATTGTGCATCGACATGCGATCCTGCCGGGACGGAGCGGGAGCAAGCACGGTTCCTCCTGAAGCGTCGTTCGACGTGCCAAACGTAAATCAGGCTAGTGTGGCGGTTCAGAAGTCCGCATCATTCTTGTAGCGAGTCCGAAATGCGGACTTCTGAACCAAAGCCACACTAGATCAATAAGTTGCTAGTGTCCTTCGATTCCGAAGTTCGCAAACAAGGCTGCAGCACAATGATGCGAACTTCGGAATCGGGACACTAGCCCATGGGCGTCGCGTTTTGAATGGGACGCCGGCATGAATCGGTTGCCAGCGAAACGCGCAACGGTGAGAATTGCGCGAGCGAACGGCACGAAGTCGCCCGGAGGAGCAATGGCGCGAGCAGTGCGCTTTCTACTCGCCGCAAGCCTGGCGATTTCGGCGTCAGGCGCGGCGGCTGCGGAGGAAGACCCGTCCGCGAGCTTTCCCAATCGGCCGATCCGAATGATCGTCCCCTTCCCCGCCGGCGGGCCGAGCGACATCGTGGCGCGCCTGATCGGCCAGACGATGAGCCAAGACTGGGGACAGCCGGTGGTGATCGAGAACCGGCCCGGCGCCAACACCATCATCGGCGCGCAGGCCGCGGCGAAGGCGGCTCCCGACGGCTACACGCTGTTCATGGCGATCGATTCAACGCTGGTGATGAACCAGTTCGTGCACAAGAGCCTGCCCTACGACCCGTTCGACGACTTCGCGCCGATCACGCTGACCGCAAAGACCATCTCAGTGCTGGCGGTTTCCGCTGTGAGCGGGCCCAAGACGGTCGAGGAGCTGATGGCACGCGCGAAGGCGCAGCCCGGCAAGCTCAACTACGGGGCCGGCACCATCACGGCGCAGCTGATGGGATATCTGTTCCACAAGGCCGCCGGGCTCGACATCGTCTATGTCCCATTCAAGGGCACGCCGGACACGGTGAACGGCCTGCTGACCGGAAGCGTCGAACTCATCTACGCCGCCAACCCGATCGTCGCGCCGCTGATCGCAAGCGGTCAGGTGCGAGCGCTGGCGAAGCTCGACCGCGATGCACCGCCGTCGATGGCCGATGTCCCGACGCTGGCCGAGGCGGCCGGCCTGCCCGATCTCGACGACATCTCCGTCTGGCTCGGGCTGGTGGCGCCGAAGGGCACGCCCCGTCCGATCATCGAGAAGATTCACGCCGAGGTGGCAAAGGTTTTGACCGATCCTGCGGTCAAGGAGAAGTCCGAGCGGACCGGCAATTACCCCGTGACCAGCACGCCCGATGAGTTTTCCGCCTTCATCCGCAAGGAGGCGAGGCGCTGGGAGAAGGTGATCAAGGAAAGCGGCATCAAGTTCGACTGAGGGAAGGACGCCATGACCCGTCGTTGGATTACGTTTGCAATGATCTCGGCCTTGATGATGGGAACCGCGGCCGCGCAGGAGCGGCCGGATGCATTTCCCACCCGGTCGATCAAGATCGCGGTGCCTTTTCCCGCTGGTGGTCCCTCCGACATCCTCGCCCGCATGATCGGCCAGAAAATGAGCGAGGACTGGGGCCAAGCGGTCGTGGTCGAGAATCGCCCCGGCGCCAATACGGTGCTGGGCGCCCAGCAGGTCGCCAAGGCAGCGCCCGACGGCTACACGCTGCTCATGGCCATCGATTCCACGCTGACCATGAATCAATACCTTTACCGCACCCCGCCCTACGACCCCTTCACGGACTTCGCCCCGGTCACGCTGACCGCGAAAACCATGCAGCTTCTGATCGTCAACGCGGCGAGCGACGTGAAGACGGTGAAGGAGCTGATCGCCAAGGCGAAGATACAACCCGGCAAGCTCAATTACGGCGCCGGCACCATCACCACCAAGCTCACCGGGCATCTGTTCAATAAGGCTGCGGGCATCGACACCTTGCTCGTCCCTTACAACGGCAGTGCCGAAGTGGCCCAAGGCGTGCTCACCAGGAGTGTGGATTTCTCCTTCGACGGGCCGTCCGCGTCGCTTTCGCTGATCCAGAGCGGAGCATTCCGCGTATTGGCCAAGTTCGATCCTCGCCCGTTCCCGCCCGTGCCCGATCTTCCGATCATCACCGCGGAGGTGCCGACGATGGACGAGATCACGGTCTGGCTCGGGCTGGTCGCGCCCAAGGACACGCCGCCCGCTATCGTCGATAAGCTGCAGGCCGAAGTGGCGAAGATCCTGGCCGATCCCGCCATCAAGGCGAAGGCGGACGCCTCGGGTCTGTTTCCCGCGACCAGCACGCCGGCGGAATTTTCAGCTTTCATCCGCAAGGAGGCGCAGCGCTGGTCGGTCGTCGTGAAGGAAACCGGGATGAAGTACGACTGAAGCGCGCAACAAAGCTGGAGAACATCGTGCGCCTCATGCTCCGCTTGGCTGCTTACCGCGGCGCTGTCTGCGCGCGTTCCGGCCTGGCATGCCTCATCTGCATGCTCGCGCTCGCCGACGCGGTTGCTCAGGGAGCCGCCGACAGCCAAAGCTATCCCAATCGAACGGTCCGCATCATCGTGCCGTTCCCGCCTGGCGGACCGACCGACATCCTCACCCGCGTGCTCGGCCAACGTCTGAGCGAGGTGTGGCACCAGCCGGTGGTGATCGAAAACCAGCCCGGCGCCAATACCGCGATCGCGGCCGCGCGCGTCGCCAAGATGGCGCCCGACGGCTACACCCTGTTCGCCGTGATGGATGTCACCATGGTGCTCAATCCCATCACCACCAGCAACCTGTCTTATGATCCGCTCAAGGACTTCGCCCCGATCACGCTCGCGTCCAAGAACACGTCGCTGCTGAACGTTCGCGCCGAGGATGGGCCCAAGACCGTCAAAGAGTTGATCGCGCGCGCCAAAGCCAGTCCCGGCAAGCTCAACTACGGCGCCGGCATCATCACGACGCGCCTCGCCGGCTATCTGTTCAACCGCGAGGCCGGTCTCGACGTGCAATACATTCCGTTCAACGGCAGCGCGCCCACGGTCCAGGGTCTGTTGACCGGCGCGGTCGACTACGTGATCGATGGCGCCGCCACCAGCCTCCCGCTCATCCGGAGCGGCAAATTGCGACCGCTCGCCAAGCTCAACAGCCGGCCGCTGCCGGCTTTGCCGGAAGTCAGGCCGCTCGCGGTCGAAGCCGGCATTCCTTCACTCGACGACATTTCGACCTGGATCGGGTTGGTGGCGCCGGCCGGCACGCCGCGCGCCATCGTCGACAAGATCCAACGCGAAGTCGTCAACATGTATGCCGATCCCGTCATCGCCGAGAAACTCGAGAAATCCGGCATCAGCGCGGTCAGCAGCACGCCGGAGGAATTCGAGACTTTCGTGCGCAAAGAG
>VAZL01000345.1 GCA_005883445.1 Alphaproteobacteria bacterium
GCTCAATCGGACGGCAGCATCACCGCGCCGCGCGAAAGGACGTACTTTGAAGGAGCCTGTTCTCGTCACCGGAGCGGCCGGATTCATCGGCATGCACGTTGCGCAGCGGCTGTTGGCGGACGGACACAACGTGGTCGGCCTCGATAACCTCAATGCCTATTACGACCCGCGTTTCAAGGAGGCCCGGATCGCGCAACTCACATCGCTTTCCCGATGTCGTGCATCTCGCCGCGCAGGCCGGCGTGCGTCACTCGTTGGTCGATCCGCATGCCTACGTTGACGCCAACCTCACGGGCTTCCTCAACGTGCTCGAAGGTTGCCGGCATGCGCAATGCCGCCATCTCGTTTACGCCTCGTCCTCCTCGGTCTACGGTGCCAACGCCCGTGTTCCTTTTCGTGCTTCTGACAATGTTGATCATCCGCTGAGCCTCTACGGCGCGACCAAGAAGGCCAACGAGCTGATGGCGCATGCCTATGCGCATTTGTTCGCTCTGCCGGCGACGGGCCTGCGGTTTTTCACCGTCTACGGGCCGTGGGGCCGCCCGGATATGGCGATGTGGTTGTTCACCGAAGCGATCATGCAGGGGCGGCCGATCAAGCTGTTCAACAACGGTCGGATGCGCCGGGACTTCACATATGTCGACGACGTAGTCGAAGCGGTCGTGCGGCTCGTTCGCCGGCCGCCCGCGCCAAATCCCGCCTGGCCCGCGGATGCTCCCGATCCCGCCACCAGCCGGGCACCTTGGCACGTCTACAACATCGGCAACAGCAACCCGGTCGAGGTGACCGAGGTCGTGCGGCTGATCGAGGAAGCCATCGGCAAGCCCGCGCGTCGGGAGTTGCTTCCGATGCAGCCCGGCGACGTCGCGCAGACCTATGCGGATACGGCCGATCTCGAGCGCGCCGTGGGGTTCCGGCCCAAGACGCCGATCGAGGAGGGGATTCGCCGCTTCGTCGAGTGGTTTCTTGGGTTCCGCCCAAAGTGATGGCATAGAATGCTTCGAAATGGGCGCGGTAGATGTAACTCTTTGATTCAAAACGTGTCCACAGCCTCGAACGGGGCCATCGCCAGCGGCCTTCGGGCATGCTAGGAGGGACTCGTTACGGGAGCCGGGAAGGGGGGAACTCGTCCATCATGGTGCAAGCCGCCAAACGCGACGCCGACCGTTTGCTGCGCGTGGGTGTAGTGGGCGTCGGCGTGATGGGCAGCAATCATGCCCGCGTCTTCGCCGATTTGCCGGCCGTCAGGCTCGTCGGCGTGGCCGATCCCGATGGCAAGCAGCGCGATTTCGTTTCGCGCGCGCTCGGCTGCTCGGCGTTCAGCGGCGTCGAGCCGTTGCTTGCGCAGGGTGTCGATGCCGTCACGATCGCGGCGCCCACCCATCTGCATCGGGAACTGGCGCTCTGCTGCATCGAGCGTGGCGTGCACGTGTTGGTGGAAAAGCCGATCGCACCATCGGTGGAAGAGGGACACGCAATCATAGCGGCGGCGCGGCACGCGGGCGTCGCCTTGATGGTCGGTCATGTCGAGCGGTTCAACCCGACGGTGGAGGCGATCAAGGACGCGATCTGCGATGAGGACATTCTGTCCATCGCCATCACCCGTGTCGGTCCGTTCCCGCCGCGCATGTCCAACGTCGGCGTAGTCATCGACCTCGCCGTCCACGACATCGACCTCATCCGCTGGTTCACCGACTCCGACATCGCGGAAGTGCAGCCGCAACTCTCGAATGCGGTTGCCGAGCGCGAGGACATCGCGCTCCTGCAGTTTCGCACCGCCTCCGGCGTGCTCGCCCACATCAACACCAATTGGTTGACGCCGTTCAAGGCGCGCAACGTCACGATCGCGACGCGCAACAAATACATCATGGGCGACCTGCTGACGCGGCAAGTCACCGAGTGCTTCGGCTTCCAGCCCGACGGCAGCTATTCCATGCGCCACCTCTCGGTCGGGCATGCCGAGCCGTTGCGCGCCGAGCTGCAAGCATTCGTCGCTGCCATCCGCGACGGCAAGGAGCCTGCGGTGACGGGCGAGGAAGGGGTAGCGAGCCTCGAAATCGCCATCCGCTGCCTCGAAAGGCGCGCGACGCCGAGCGTGAGCCGTCGCCGGCCCGGCCCCCGTCGGCTGACCGGCTGATGCGCCGGCTTCGCCGACGCAATCGGTAATCTCGATGAATCAGCGCGCTCGCCTCGACCCCGTGCCAATTCCGTTCATCGACGTTGCCGCGCAACGGCGACGCCTCGGGCGCTCGGTCGACGAGGCGATCGCGCGCGTGCTGGGCCATTGCCAGTTCATCCTCGGACCCGAGGTGCGCGCCCTCGAAGCCGAGCTCGCCGCGTTCTGCGGCGCGCGCCACGCCGTGACCTGCGCCAGCGGCACCGATGCGTTGGTTCTGGCATTGATGGCGCAAGGGATCGGCTCGGGCGACGCCGTGATCTGCCCGAGCTTCACCTTCACCGCGACCGCCGAGGTGGTCGCTCTCGTCGGCGCGACGCCGGTGTTCGCGGACGTGGAGGAGGCGAGCTTCAATCTCGATCCCGAAAGCCTGCAACGGGCCTGCGCGGCGGCGCGCGAGCTTGGCCTTCGGCCCAGGGCCGTGATCCCGGTGGATCTCTTCGGGCAACCCGCGGACCACGATCGCATTGCCTCGATCGCCGCGGCGCAAGAGCTCTTCGTGCTCGACGACGCCGCCCAGGCCTTCGGCGCGACCTACAAGAATCGCCGCCTCGGTACGCTCGCGCCGGCAACCGCGACGAGTTTCTTTCCCGCCAAGCCGCTGGGCTGCTACGGCGACGGCGGCGCGGTGCTCACCGACGACGAGGAGCTTGCGCAAGTGATGCGCAGCCTGCGCGTTCATGGGGAGGGAGGCGGCGGCAAGTATGATTGCGTGCGCATCGGCATGAACGGCCGGCTCGACACCATCCAAGCGGCCGTGCTGATGGAGAAATTGAAAATCTTCCCCGAGGAGATTTTGGCGCGCGAACGCATCGCGCGCCGCTATTCGGCGGGGCTCGCCGATGTCGCGACCATTCCGAAGCTCGCGCAGGGCTCAACCTCGGTGTGGGCGCAATATACGATCCGCCTTGCGCCGGGCCGGCGCGACGCCCTCGCGGCCGCGCTCAAGAGCCAAGGCATTCCAACCGCGATCCATTACCCGACCCCGCTGCACCGCCAGCAGCCTTACCAGCGCTTCCCGATCGCCGCCGGCGGCGCGCCGGTGAGCGAACGGTTGGCCGAGGAAGTGATCAGCTTGCCCATGCACGCCTATCTCGACGCGGCGACCCAGGATCGCATCATCGACGCGGTGTGGGGCGCGCTGGCCATCTGAAGAGATCAGCTTTTCCGTCCGCTCGCCGCGTCCATCGGAACCCAGCCGATTATCATCGGGCTTGATTCTCGCGACTTCGCAGCAGGACGGAGACGGGCCGGTTGATGATTGGACGCATCTTCACCGTTGGCGGTTTCACGCTGCTATCGCGGGTCACGGGCTTTTTCCGCGACGGTGCTGGCGGCCGTGCTCGGAGCCGGACCGATTGCGGACGCCTTCTTCGTTGCGCTGAGACTTCCCAATCATTTCCGCGCGATCTTCGCGGAGGGCGCGTTCAACGCGGCGTTCGTGCCGGCCTACGCGCGCATCCGCCAACAGGGCGGGGTTGATCCGGCAAAGCTCTTCGCCGACCGGGTATTTACCATCCTCTTCGGCTGCGTCGGCTTTTTGGTCGTCCTCGCGCTGATCTTTACTCCGGAAGTGATCTCGCTGCTCGCGCCCGGCTTTTCCGAGGATCCGGGCCGTTTCGCGCTGGCGGTCGAGCTGACACGGATCACGTTTCCGTATCTGCTGCTCATGTCGCTGGTGACGCTCTACGGCGGCATTCTCAACGCGCTCGCCCGCTTCGCCGCGGCCGCCGCCGCGCCTATTCTGCTCAACGTGTCCATGGTGGCAACGCTCGCCGTCGCGGTGTTCTTTCCGACGCCGGGCCACGCCGCCGCCTGGGGCGTGTTCATTGCCGGCATTCTCGAAGCGCTGCTGGTGGGCGGCGACACGTGGCGCAACGGCGTGATGACGGCGTTCCGTTGGCCGAAATGGGACGAGGACGTCAAACGCTTCTTCAACGCGCTCGGACCCGCGACCATCGGCTCGGCCGGCATGCAGATCGCGCTGTTCGCCGACACCATCATCGCGAGTTTCCTCGCCGCCGGGGCGCTTTCGGCGCTCTACTACGCTGACCGGCTCAATCAGCTGCCGATTGGCGTGATCGGCATTGCCGTCGGAACCGTGCTGTTGCCGGAAATGGCGAGTCGGATCGCCACTGGTGACGAAGCCGGCGCCAAGCACGCACAGAATCGCGCCATCGAGCTGACGTTGCTGCTGTCGATTCCCTGTCTCGTGGCGTTTCTTATCCTGCCCGACCTCATCATGCGCGCGCTGTTCATGCGCGGAAAGTTCACCGCGGCGGACGCAACCGCGGCCGGGCAGACGCTCGCCGCCTATGCGTTCGGCCTGCTGCCGTTCGTGCTGATCCGCAGCGCGACCGCGCCGTTTCTCGCCCGCGGCGATACGGCGACCCCGATGAAGGCGTCGCTGACCGCGGTTGGGGTCAATGTCGGCTTCAAGGCCGCTTTCTATTACTTCACTTCGCTGGCGCAGGTCGGCCTCGCGCTCGCGACCTCGATCGGCGGTTGGCTCAATCTCGGGCTTGTCATCTGGTTCGCCGCGCGCCGAGGGCACTTCGCATTCGATCCTCCCCTACGCAGTGCGGCAGCACGATTGGCCGCGGCCGGTGTTGCGCTCGCGGCGGTGCTCTCCCTGGCGCAAGGTCCGGTCGCGCGGCTGTTTGCAAGCTGGACGTCCTGGCGGGACGAGAGCACGCTCGCAGTGCTCGCGTTGATCGGAGGCGCGGTCTATGGCGCAGCCGTATTCGCGCTGTTCGGCAAGCAATGGCTCGCGGCGTTGCGGACGCGAAAGCGCTCGACCCAGCTGGGGTCGCCGCCGCCGTCCGATTGATCAGCCGCGATGGGCGCGCTCCTGCGGCACCAGCGAGAGCACGCGCCGGCTGCCGTTGTGCAGCGTTTCTACCTCGATCGTGCGGCCGATTTTCTCGCCGGCGAGGGTGCGGATGAGATCGTCCGCCCCGGTGACCGCGGTGCCGTCGAGCGCCAGGATGATGTCGCCGGCGACGAGCCCGGCCCGTTCGGCCGGGCTTCCCGGCTCGACCGTGGCGATCATGACCGCGCTCTCCTGCGTCAGGCCGGCCGCATGCCGGCGGCGGCGCGAGAGCGTGAATTGCTGGGCGGCGATACCGATATAGGCACGCCGCACGCGGCCGTGCCGCACCAGCTCGCCGAGCACGAAACTCGCCGTGTTCGCCGCAACCGCAAAGCAGATGCCTTGCGCGCCCACGATCACCGCGGTGTTGATGCCGACAACCTCGCCGTGGGAGGACACGAGCGGCCCCCCCGAATTGCCGGGATTGAGCGCGGCATCGGTTTGGATCACGTCATCGATGAGCCGTCCCGAGCGCGCCCGCAGTGACCGGCCGAGCGCCGAGACCACGCCCGTGGTCACCGTGGATTCGAATCCGAGCGGATTGCCGATGGCGATCACGAGCTGGCCGCGCTTGAGCAGCTTGGAATTGCCGAGTGCCGCCGCCGGCAGCGTCACCGGCGCGTCGACGCGCACGAGCGCGAGATCGGTGTCCGGGTCGTCGCCGACCACGCGTGCCGTCAAGCTGCGGCCGTCGACGGTGGTGACCTTGACGCGCGCGGCGGCGCCGCCGACCACGTGGCTGTTGGTGAGCACGAGCCCGTCGGGGGCCACGATGACGCCCGACCCGGTGCCGCCGTGACGGTGCTCGCCACTCCCGGTCACATCGAGCCGCACCACCGCGGGGCCGACGCGCTCCACCACGTCGATAACGGCGCGGGAATAGGCATCAAGCAGTGCGGCCTCATCGGACGGAACGGGGGGCGGGCTGGCAACATCGGGCGTGGGTCGGTCGAGCATGGAGGTACCTGGGGCGCCTTTGGCGATGCCGGCATGGCCGGGCACCGTGCGCAAGTGACTGGTGGACTTGGGGTTCGCACACAGATATGGGGTGCGCTGCGCGCGGAGGGAAGAGTGCGCTCGCCGTTCACAAACGTGCGACCGCCATGCGTGGCGGCGGTGCTGCCTACATAAAGCCGCCATTTCTCATGATCTTTGACCCCGACCTCATGCCGCCGACATCGCCCCCAATCTTGGCTGCCATTGCGATTGCCTTGGCGGGCCTGCTTTCAGGCTGCGGCCAAGGCCAGAAGCAGGCGGCACCGCCGCCGCCGAAGGTGACGGTCGCCAAGCCCGCGCAACGCACCATCGTGGACCAGGACGAGTATGTCGGTCGCTTCGTCCCGGTGAACGTCGTCGAGGTGCGCGCGCGCGTATCGGGCTACCTCGATCAAATCCACTTCACCGACGGCCAGATCGTGAACCAGGGTGACCTGCTGTTCACCATCGACAAGCGGTCGTTCCAGAACACCCTCGACCAGGCCCGCGCCAATCTCGAGACCGCGAAATCGAACGTCGTTTTCACCCAGTCGGACCTGTCGCGCGGCCAGCAGCTGCTGCGCGATCGGACCATCAGCGAGCAAATCTTCGAGCAGCGCGCCCAGGCATTCCGTAACGCCCAGGCTGCGGTGGCGGCAAGCGAGGCGATGGTGCGCCAGGCCGCGCTCGATCTCGAGTTCACCGAGCTCAGGGCGCCGATCACCGGCCGCATCGGCGACCGACGCGTGACCCAAGGCAATCTGGTGACGGGCGGCGCCGGCGGCAACACCTCCATGCTTGCCACCATCGTCTCGATCGACCCGATCCGCTTCGAGTTCACCTTCGACGAAGCGTCGCTGTTGCGTTACCAGCGGCTGGCAACGGGCAACACCGAGATGACCGGCCTCGGCAATACCACGGTCCGTTTGAAGCTGCTCGACGAACCCGACTTCTCCCATTCCGCCCGCATGGACTTCGTCGACAACGTCATCGATCGCGCGACCGGTACGATCCGCGGGCGGGCGCAACTCGACAACGCCCAAGGCCTATTCACGCCCGGCATGTTCGCGCGCGTGCAGGTGCCGGCCTCGACGCCGTATGAGGCGCTGATGCTCCCCGACGCCGCCATCGGCACCGAGCAGGCGCGCAAATTCGTCTACGTGGTCGATCAGGACAACATTTCGCGGCTGCGCTATGTGACGCTTGGTCAGCTGGTCGGAGACCTGCGCGTGATCAAGGACGGCCTCTCGGCCGGCGACCGCATCGTCGTCAATGGCCTGATGCGGGTACGCCAGGGGCAGAAGGTGACGCCCGAGGAGCAGGCGGCATCCCCGCAGGCGAGCGTGCCTGCCGCCAAAACGACCGGCAAGCCCGACTGAGCGGCGCCGTATGCGCATCTCGCATTTCTTCATCGATCGGCCGATTTTCGCCGCCGTCGTTTCGGTCGTGTTCTTGATCGTCGGCGGCGTCGCCTATTCGCGCCTGCCGATCGCGCAATATCCGGAGATCGCGCCGCCCACCATCAACGTGTCGGGGCAATATCCCGGCGCCAATGCGGACATCGTCGCCTCGACCGTGGTCACGCCGATCGAGCAGCAGATCAACGGCGTCGAGAACATGATCTACATGTCCTCGAATTCGACGGCGGACGGGCGCTTTTCAATCGACGTGAGCTTCGATCTCGGCACCAATCTCGACATCGCTCAAGTGCAGGTCCAAAACCGCGTTGCCATCGCGCAGCCGCGCTTGCCGGGCGACGTGCGCAATATCGGCGTGACCGTGACGAAGAAATCGCCCGACCTGCTGCTGGTCGTTCACCTCTATTCGCCCGACAAGTCGCGCGACACCCTGTTCATTTCCAATTACGCGACGCTCTCGGTCACGGATATTCTGACCCGCATCGACGGCGTCGGCTCGATCACCGTGTTCGGCAGCCGCGACTATGCGATGCGCATTTGGGTCGATCCCGACCGCCTGCAGACGGTCGGCTTGACCGCGACCGACGTCATCCTGGCTTTGCAAGGCCAGAACGTCCAGGTTGCCTCCGGCGTGCTCAATCAGCCGCCGATGCCCAAGCAGGGCGCGTTTCAGATCGCGGTGCAGACGCTGGGGCGCCTCGGCTGCGCGACGTGGCCCGCATCGAGCTCGCCGCGCAGGACTATTCGAGCAATTCGTATCTCGACCGCGATCCCGCGGTGGCGCTGGGGATCTTCCAGCGGCCGGGCTCGAACGCACTGGCGACAGCCGAGAGCATCATCGCCACGATGGATCAGCTCTCGAGTGGCTTCCCGGCCGGCGTCAAGCACGCCATCGTCTACAACCCCACCCAATTCATCCAGCAGTCGGTCGACGCCGTCAAGGAAACCATCCTCGAGGCGATCTTTCTCGTCGTGCTGGTCGTGATCCTGTTCCTGCAGACTTGGCGCGCGGCCGTCATTCCGATCGTCGCCATTCCGGTGTCGCTGATCGGTACCTTCTTCTTCATGTCGCTGTTCGGGTTCACGCTGAACAATCTTTCCTTGTTCGGACTGGTGCTCGCGATCGGCATCGTCGTCGACGACGCGATCGTCGTGGTGGAGAACGTGGAACGTAATATCGCGGCCGGACTCGACCCGCGCGCCGCGGCCTACAAGAGCATGGACGAGGTCGGGCAAGCGCTTATCGCCATTGCGCTGGTCCTGTGCGCCGTGTTCGTCCCCTCGATCTTCATCACCGGCATCTCCGGGCAATTCTATCGTCAATTCGCGCTCACGATCGCCGGCGCGACGATCATCTCGCTGATCGTGTCGCTGACGCTGTCGCCGGCCATGTGCGCGCTGCTGCTCAAGCCGCACGACCGTGAGCACCGCGTGGCGTGGTGGGAGCGGCCGATCCGAGGTTTTTTCCGGCTCTTCAATTTGGGGTTCGAGCGCTTCGCCGACGGCTATCACTGGCTGATTGGTCGCGCAGTGCGCATCGTCGCCATCATGCTCGTTCTCTACGTTGCGATCCTCGGCTACGGCCTGAACGAATTCCGCAACACGCCGATCGGGTTCATTCCGCAGGTGGATCGCGGGTATTTGATCGCGGTGCTGCAGTTGCCGCCGGGCTCGTCTTTGGCCCGCACCGACGAGGTCCAGCGGCGGGTGGTCGACATCTGCCTGAAGACGCCTGGCGTCGCGCATGCCGTGAGCATCGTCGGATTCAGCGGCGCCACCTTCAGCAATGCGCCGAATTCCGGCGCCGTGTTTCTGATTCTCGACGATTGGGCCGATCGCGGGCGCGATCCGAAACTATCGGCGGCAGGGATCACCGGCGAGCTGTTGAAGCGGCTTTCCGGCATCCAGGAGGCGCTCGCCCTGGTGGTGCAGCCGCCGCCGATTGCGGGCATCGGCAATACCGGCGGATTCCGGATGATGGTCGAAGACCGTCAAAGCCGCGGTTCACAGGCATTGGTGGAAGCGGCCACCGCGATGATGGGCAAGGCTGCCCAGACGCCAGGGCTGGCGCAAGTGTTCACCTTGTTCGAGAACTCGACACCGCAGCTCTATCTCGACATCGACCGCACCAAGGCCCAGCTTCTCGGCATCAATGTGCCGGAGGTATTTGCCGGCCTGCAGGTCTATATCGGCTCGGCTTACGTCAACGACTTCAATCTGTTCGGCAAGACGTTCCGCGTCACCGCCCAGGCCGACGCGCCGTATCGCATGGACGTGAAGGATATCTTGAAAATTCGCGTGCGCAATTCGGCCGGCAACACGGTGCCGCTCGGCTCGTTCACCACGGTGAGGAACATTGCCGGACCTTACCGGGTCGCTCGCCACAACCTCTACGCCGCGGCCGAGCTCGACGGCGCACCGGCCGCGGGATATTCGCAAGGGCAGGCCATCGAGATCATGCAGAAGCTCGCCGCCGAGACCTTGCCCGACGGTTTCGGCTACGAGTGGACGACGCTCGCCTTCCAGCAAGTCAGGGCCGGCAATACCGCGCTGTTCGCATTCGTGCTCGCCGTGGTGTTCGTCTTCCTGGTGCTCGCCGCCCAATTCGAAAGCGTGACGCTTCCGCTCGCGGTCATCATGATCGTGCCGATGTGCCTCGTCGCCGCGATCAGCGGCGTGATCCTGCGCGGGCAGGACAACAACATCCTCACCCAGGTGGGATTCGTCGTGCTGATCGGGCTTGCCGCCAAGAACGCAATCCTGATCGTGGAGTTCGCCAAGCAGCTCGAGGACCAGGGCCGCGATCGCCTTACGGCTGCGGTCGAGGCGGCACGGTTGCGCCTGCGTCCCATCCTGATGACGTCGTTCGCCTTCATCTTCGGCGTGATGCCGCTGGTGTGGGCGATCGGCGCGGGGGCGGAGCTGCGGCAGATGCTGGGCACCGCGGTATTCGCCGGTATGATCGGAGTAACGGCGTTCGGCCTCGTCTTTACGCCCATCTTCTACGTTGTCTGCCGCTGGATCGCGGAAAAGGCTCGCCGACGCCGACGCGCGCCGCAGGCGCCGCCCGCGCCGGCGGAATAACATGGCAGTTAAGGCAAGAGTCTTGTACAGCCGGTCATGCGCGGGCTTGACCCGCGCATCCATCTTCTTCGCAAGAACATTTTTGCAAAAGATGGATGGATTGCCGGGTCAAGCCCGGCAATGACGACGAGTGCCATGGGTCCGACCAAGTTCGGTTTCGGCGGGGCGCTCACGCGCAAAGAGGACGACGCTCTCGTCCGCGGCGCCGGCTGCTACGTCGCCGACCATACCCCCGACGGCGCGCTCCACGCGGTGGTTCTGCGCTCGCCCCATGCGCATGCGCGCTTTCGCATCACCGACGCCGCCAAGGCCGCAGCGATGCCGGGGGTCGCGCTGGTACTCACCGCAAGCGACACCGCCGACCTCGGCGGCCTGCCGTGCCAAGGGGCGATACCCGATACCGAGATCATCGTTCCGCCCTATCCGATCCTGGCGCGCGAGGAGGTGCGCCACGTCGGCGACGCGGTGGCCTTTGTGGTGGCGCAGACGCTGGACCAAGCGCGCGACGCGGCCGAAGCGATCGCGATCGAGTGGGAAGCGCTGCCCCGCGTGGTCGGGGCGGTGGCGGCATTGGCGCCGGGCGCGCCGCTGGTGTGGCCGCCGAGGATCGCCGCGCGCGGCAATCTCGCGTTCGAGACCGAGCTCGGTGATGCGCAGGCGACCGCGCGCGCCTTCGCCCAGGCGGCGCGCACGGTGTTGCTCACGCTCGTCAACCAGCGGCTCGTCGCCAACTATCTCGACACGCGCGGCGTAGTCGCCGAGTACGATGGCGCGCGCATCACGCTGACGCTCAGCAGCCAAGGCAGCCATACCGTCCGCGACCTGCTGTGCGCGGAGGTGTTCAAGATCGACAAAGACAAGATGC
>VAZL01000346.1:0-1637 GCA_005883445.1 Alphaproteobacteria bacterium
CAGCCAACCGATAATCTCGTGGGCTAGGGACGAGCGCACCCCTGATTCCCCCGTCGTTAGCCCCGAGCCCCGATCATCCCCCGGTTGGGGCTCACTCTATGGCGCTCAAAGAAAGCCCCGCTGTCGGCTGCAAGCCCTGCCACCTCGCCGCTCAGATTCAAAAATTTAGTGCGCGTTTCAGGGACTATATGCCGGTAGGGCTTTTCCTGAGGTGAGATGTCGCCAAATACAAGCCGTAAGAAGACTTAGGCTATCGGTCCGTTTCGATGAATACGTCACAACCAATTTCGCCCAACGCCTGCTTAATCCTATTTTTCGCGTTGTCCGCGGCCGTTTGATTGAAGTCCGGTGACGTTTTGTGGGTTTCAATCGAAATCCGGACGAGAAGTCGTTCGGCTGTTTTGCGGCCTCCGAGCAAAGTGGATAGAACAGAAATTCGCGTTACTGCGTGGCAGAATTTACGTCCAATGGCCGTCTCCTCCGGTGAACAGTTTATCGCTGATAGCTCGTTGGTGCTATAGCCGCCGGGATCAACACGTCTCGATGGACGAGCTCCAGTCGCATGTAATGCCATACGCTCGACCGCGAGCGGCCGTGGCGACCCAATTCAATGTTGTTGAGATGCCGGGTAAAAGGGAATGTGGTTCGCCCGCGAGCTGGACCATAGAGTCACAAAAGCCCTGCGCCAGCATGGTCCTTGAAGATCTCTCGTCTCGCATAGCCAGGCAGGGTGCCAACTGAGCGATGGCGACTTACGTCGATCATTTTGAGGATGCTGGCGCCACGTTAGGAGGCGAAAATGCCGACAAAATTGTGCCCTAAATGCCACGGCCAAAGAACGATCTTATGTCTCGCATGTCATGGCACTGGCAAAAAAATTCCAGTAGGTAACTGTAAAGAATGCGGCGGAACTGGCCGGCGTATATGCGATGTTTGTAGTGGTACGGGCGAAGTCGAACGTTAGCCCGCCACATTCAACGAGCCACTACCGCTGCCAACCAGAGCGGTCGCCAAACGAAAACGCATCCCGAAGGTCGAAGAATACGGGACGACATTCTTGTGTTAAACTTTTGCCCCCGGTCGAAGCGCCCCGAATCAAGAGTTTGTAAACTCAGAACACGGTTCAACAGACAGACCAGAGCTTGCACGTCAAGGGAGCCCAATCTGTGGCGTCCTGGAGTTTAGTCCTCGCGGGACTCGTCTACAAAGTCAGCGTGCCCGGGATCGGGCCAATCCATCTCCAGCGCGATGGTAGCTGCAATCGGCACCGGCGATGCGTTTACTAAAGGCCGCGACTTCGCTGCTTGGCTGGGGCTAGTCCCCAGGCAAATCTCCACCGGCGACCGCACCATCCTCGGCAAGATATCGAAGCGCGGCAATCGTTGCCTCCGCGTTCTGTTCGTTCAGGCCGCGTGGGTTGTGCTGGTCAAGCCAAAGAGTTGGCATCGTCACGGGCTCAAGCCGTGGCTCGAAGCAGCCAAGAAGCGGCTGCATCACAACGTCCTCGCCATCGCGCTCGCCAACAAGCTCGCCCGCATTGCCTGGAGCGTCCTTGCTCACGGTCGAACATTCGAGGCGAGCAGGATCGATGAGGCCGCCGCCTAACCTGCGTGATCATTGAACGCAAGCAGGTCTAG
>VAZL01000346.1:1786-6931 GCA_005883445.1 Alphaproteobacteria bacterium
TCCTCTTGCAACGCACGGCCGGACCATACAGTTGGGTCATTTGCGACCGAGGCGGTCGAAGCCACACTACGGCGCATGTCCGCTTCGCCCCGAAAGCGACCGTCCACTATCGAAATGCAGTTCGTCGCTGAGTGCCAATAGCTGCCAGACTCAAGATGAGCAACGGCTCAAATCGGCAACAGTTGGCAATGCGTCCTAAAATCTAGGCGAATTCGTTTTGGAACTTCTAGGAGCCCTGCAAGGACACATACGCTAGCCGAGTTTGTATGGTGCCTGACAACGGGGCTTAGGCATCCAAGGGTGCGCGCCATGCCCCCGAAGCGACAGACCGGTAACCTGCATCAGCCTGTAGCGATGAAATGGAGCTGACGGTGCTTATTCCACCGTTTGGAAGTCCATACGGGCTTAAGGTTTATACTTGCCCAAAGTGTGGGCGCTCAGAAGATTATCTCGTTACGTCGTCCTCGAAGGCGGCCTAATGGGCTTCTGGCAGCGTGACTGCCGAGCCAATCGCGGTCGCCAAACGAAAACGCATCCCGAAGGTCGAAGAATACGGGACGACATTCTTGTGTTAAACTTTTGCCCCCGGTCGAAGCGCCCCGAATCAAGAGTTTGTAAACTCAGAACACGGTTCAACAGACAGACCAGAGCTTGCACGTCAAGGGAGCCCAATCTGTGGCGTCCTGGAGTTTAGTCCTCGCGGGACTCGTCGAACGTGCCCGATCTGCCGCCCAGCGATGCCGTGGTGAAAACGCCGCCTGACGAAACATCATCTACGCAGCACCTGAGTGAAACTGGAACTGTGATCAATCACAGTAAAAACGGGGCTGAACCTGAATCGTTCTGAATCTACGGGGCTGCCGACCCCGCTGTGCTTCCAACCCAATGATAGCACGCCACGTTGGAGAAGGAGATCGCTGCACTGCGGGATTACGATCCGGCCAATGACCGGTTGTGGTCAATCACGTCGGACCAACACGCCCGATGAGTTCGTGGGATGTCTGCTCACCTCCGATCGCTTCCGAACTTTGGCAGCGGTGGAACCTTCCATGTTCCGGCCCGTTGTGTGGCTGTATCAAGCCCAAGGAGGCACTCCCAAATGATGAAGATCGATTTCGCAGTGGCAGCAGCCGCGGCGGTGTTGATGACTGCTCCGTCGCTTGTCAGCACCACTCCGGCCAAGGCCCAAACCCTAAAGATGGCCCAAGGCGTCGATGTTCAGCTCGGGCGGGACCGCGACGACCGCGACCGTCGCCGGCGGAACGACTCAGACGTCACCATCGGCGTCGGCCCAGGCGGCGTCACCGTCGGCCCACGGCAAATTGCCGCATGGTGACCACCACGGTCGAACGGGACGATGGTCGCACAATCACGCGCAAAGAGCGCCGTTGCGACTAAGCGGCGCGCGACAAGAAATAATAATTGTTCGAGCGTGGCCACCGTCAACTACCCGGAACCGCCGCCGCCGTGGCGGTCGCGGGGGTCGGGCTATGCTGGCAAACTAACGAAAGGCAGAGGAACGCGAAGCCGCCGGTGGTGAAGTTCGCCGGCATTAAAGCGGAGTGATCCGGGCAATCCCGGCCGGATATTTCGTAACGCCCGTTTCGTTAGGCGAACGCTGTCGCTTCGACGCTCGTCGCCGATATCGTGTTAGCCAAAGGCATTAGGCACTACTAAGAAGCTCAGTAATTTTTCTCACCGACATACGCCCACCCGGTTCCCCAGCAGAGATTGCATCGCCGGTCACCTCGAAAGCCCAAACCGGAGCATGAGCCGCATCGCTTCCAGTCGCGAGGGCTCATAGTAATTCCGTAGGTACCGTTGCAGCGACGACCATCAACACGTCTGGTGCAGCGGTCATTTATGAAACGGGGGTCTTCTATTGGTGCGCCGTACGCCGTGCAGATAGCTATAGGATGTGACGGCCAGCCCATATCGCCCTTCCTTCGCGGAGCGCTGGAGCGGGAACCCAATCGGCACATTATTGAGTCCGTTGAGCGTGACCCTGTCCCTATCGTAAATCTCATCCGTTGAGAAGCTGATCAAAATCAGTGCTAAGATGGTGAGCTACGGATAGCTGCCGCACCCGGCCCACGTGATGCAACTCCGCACTCAGGGTAACAGAATTGAACCATCGAAATTCGGCTCCAAACCTCGATTCTCAAACGGAGGCAGCATGCGACTCAATATTACAGCGATGTCGATGGCTTCCGGCCTTTTATGGGGCGCCTCCATACTCATCATTGCGGCAGCCAACTTGATCTGGCCGGGCTACGGGCAGGCGTTTCTTCAGCTGTGCGGGTCCATCTTCCCTGGTTACCGTCCGGGCACCGGCATGGGCTCGGTCGTTACCGGGACGATCTATGCGCTGGTGGATGGCGTCATCGGCGGAGCGATCTTTGGGTGGCTCTACAACCTTTTCGCGGCGCGTAAGGCGGAATAGCGCAAGGCGTGGGAATTCAAGTCCGGCTTTGATGTGGTGGACGGCGCCCGCTCCCGGCATCGAAGTGCTGTTGTTAGACGAAATTGAGTCACATAGAGACACCTTCGCCCGTGGAGCGGATTTGTGATTCCGGGTACTAGACCTCTTCCTTCGACCGGCGTAGCCCAGCCAGATTACTATCGAGAAGCAGCCTTATCGGGAGGCACTGCCCCCGACGACTTTACAGCAACGACGACGGCGACGACGAACACGAGGATAGGAGCGACGAAAACGACGGCCAGTGCGTCCCACACTCCGGCCCATAAGAACATTCCGACTACAGCGATGACCGTTCCCGCGGCGACGCCAGCGAGAATGACCTCAGGGCGGCCCGTTCGTGAAGCTCGCCACCGACCGGTTGCCGGGTCGAACACCGGTCTAAGCGGTGGTGGCCTTGGCGGCTCCTCGGCCCCGAAGAGGGAGGCTGGAAATTGTGCGGCATAGTGCCGGCGCCGACTTTTGGGCGGATGTGGGTGTTCATGGCGAGCGTTCGGGTCCGCCTCCACGACTTTGCGATACAAGTGCCAAGTCGAGTGACCGAGCACCGGCACCACCACGGCGAGGCCGACGAAGAACGGCAAGGAGCCGACCACTAGGAGGCCGGCCACGATCAATCCCCAAACCGCCATGGGCGCGGGATTGGCGGCGACGGCTCGCACCGAAGTCAGCACCGCTTCAACGGCGCCGACATCGCGGTCGAGCAGCAACGGAAATGAAACCACGCTGATGATCAAGACCGCGAGCGCGAACAGGAAGCCGATGCCGTTGCCGACAATGATAAGCGTCCAGCCGGCGCGCGTGGTGAAGACTTCGCCAACGAAATTCGGAATCGAGGCCGCCGACTCGTGGCCGAAGGTTTCAATATAGATAGCCTCTGCAACGCCAAGCCAGAACACGAAGATCGCCAGCAGCAGAAAGCCGAGCGCGGCGATGGCGTCGCGAGACGGCGAGTGCAGCACGTCGAAAGCGTCCTGCCACGAAGGCTCGAGACCTTGCTCACGCTGCCGGCTCAATTCGTAGAATCCGATGGCGACGAATGGGCCAAGGAGCGCGAAGCCGGCCGCAAGGGGAAACAGCAGGGACAAGACGTCATATCCGAAGCTCACCCGCGCCAGAATCAGACCGACGATCGGATAGATCAGGCAGAGAAAGAACACGTGGGTGGGCATGGCCGAGAAATCGGACATTCCGCGTGCCAGCGCGTCCTTGAGGTCCATCACGCCGATGGTGCGGATCACCGGCGGACCGGTGGTCGACTCTGCCCCCATGAGAGCATGGAGATACATCATGTTGGTGCCTCCCGGGAAAGAGGAGCACCGCGCTGCGTCTTATGGCCGCGACCCGAGCCCATATTAACGCAGGAAAGCCGGGATTCCCCGGATGACTCCCGAACTGGCGTGAATATTCGCGCTTTTCCGGCCTCGTAGCAAGACTGACGCGAGGTGTGGATGGCTACCAGCAGCTCGAGCAGCCCGAACGCTGGTCGAGGGGCTGATCTGGCTATTTTCACTGGCATCTGGACGCATTCCTCCTGTCGATTGCGCTTGAACGCGTGACAATCAAACGCTTCATGCTGGCGCGGGCGGCGGCTGCGGCCGTAGCTCCGCGAGCCGGCGGGGCAGGATCCCGAACTGCTACTCACGCCTGGAACGGTCGCAGTACCGCTCCGTTCGCAGCCGAATGCCAGTCCTTTCTGGATAATGGGTAGTGTCCTAATTTGCCAAATTAGGACTACCGGATAATGTTGTTGCTGGTTTTGGGCAGACTGGATAATGGGATGATCCGCATTTGGCAGCCCAATGCGGGAGTAGCTTAGATGCCGTCCACCGATCCAATCCCCAGCGTGACTGCGGATCAGCTTACTCGGGCTTTGGGCGAGGCTGTTATTCGGATATGGAGCAATCTGCCTCAAGACGTGCAACTTCATCTATTTCAGGAGGCGGTGACGTCCCAGGGTGAATCCATAAGAGCGCAGCTTGCGGTCTTCCTGCGTGACAAGGATCCGCGCACTTCGGACCCATTAGGCAACCCTCGCGAAATGACGGAGCCGGACAGCCTTGGGGGTTAGCGCGATTGCCCGCCGCGTGAGTCTCGCGATATGCAACGGCGCCTGCGATCGCGGTCCTCTCCGCTACATACACGGTCGCGCCGTTGCCCCCCGCGATTAAGACCCGCCGGCGTTGACCCTGGTGGACCGGCGGCAAGCGCTCAAAGGGCGCCGTCGCCTTGACGGGCATCATCAAACGGGCCACTCGCAGCAAAGATCTTGAGTGGGGCGCGCGAGGTCATCGAGCGGGCGGTTTTTTCTGCCCGAGGATCATGCGGGAGTTCTGCCCCAGGGCGCGATTAAGTTCAGGTTCGTCCAGAACGTCCGATAGCCGATTGATCGTCGTGTTCGGCTGACCTTCGTCGGATAGGATGCGATTTACGGCGCGGAGCGCGAAGCAAAGAGCGGTGTCGTTGCCCCGCTTCAACGCCTGATGCACTTGTGGCGTGCGTACGAGGGCCCGGAGAGATTTGACTGCTTGAGCATCGGGAAGGTTGCTCGCTGGGGGCAAATTCGCCCACAGCATGCCCTGAGCCTCCCGCAAAGTCCGTTTGATTACGAGATCGTACTGCATAGGTAGAACATCGGCAATTAGCGTGAGTTCCTTGCGATTTAC
>VAZL01000977.1 GCA_005883445.1 Alphaproteobacteria bacterium
CGGTTCGCGGGTCAGCTCGCATTTTCCGGTTCGCGGGTCAGCTCGCATTTTCATCACACCGGCGAAGAGCTGTTTTATCGCGGCACGCAGGGCTCAGGCACGATCTTCTTCACCTCTTGCAACATGCGGTGCGCCTTCTGCCAGAATGGGGACATCAGCCCGCCCGCTTCTACATAGGACTTGAAGACGAACATGGTGCCTGCACGTTCGGTAGCAATCTGCCGCGCCGTTTCGCCTCTTCGAGAGAAGCCGCAATAAGCAGGTCCAGTTCTCGATCGTTGAGCTGTTTGACGGCTTTGGGCAGGTCCTTCGGCAAGACATGCCGCCGATTCTGCGCAAAGGAGACCTGCTTTGCCGGTGGAGTTGGAGATGGCTCTTCGGACGGTGCCGCCGTCGAGAGCAGATCAGGAGTTGCTTGCTCAGTGCGGTCACGTTCCATGGGGGCGATCATGGCGCCACCGGATTCTGCAAGCAACTGGTAGCAATCGATTCGCACAGGACAATGCCCCCCGCGCGCCAGGCTCATGTCGAGTGCGGGTTGCTCAATGTCCGCGTTGTAGTGGCGACCAGGCGACCTGAGAGGGGAGGGCACGCGTTCGTAACAGGGGCCGATGTGGACGCCGATACAGCCAGGGAATAGATAAAGCCAAGGAGACCCGGTTCATGAGCGACTTGGCCAGGCTGAGAATTTGGGACGATCCAGCAATCCGCGGCGCGCTATCGTGGTACCTGGACGTCGCAGAGAACCGGCGCCCAGCAAAGTTCCGCATCGCAGCAACGGTCGCCACCGGGCTCCATCTGGTCGAAAGCTCAGAGGACGCGTTGTGGGCTGAGCTCGATCGGCTCACGCCGATATTTCTCGCGCGCTGGCAGGCGATCCGGGCGGGCGCGCCATTACCGCAAGCAGTAGACGGGCCGAGCGTGTTGGAGCTGTGCCGCGAGCTTGCCTACCGCATGCTCGCCCACTGCAATTTTTGTCCGTGGAATTGCCGCGTCGATCGGGTGGCGGGCGCCAAGTTCGGCGCTTGCAAGCTCGCCTCCGGTTCGCGGGTCAGCTCGCATTTTCATCACACCGGCGAAGAGCTGTTTTATCGCGGCACGCAGGGCTCAGGCACGATCTTCTTCACCTCTTGCAACATGCGGTGCGCCTTCTGCCAGAATGGGGACATCAGCACGGACAAAGACAACGGCGAGGAGACGGACCCGCGCACACTGGCAGCGATGGCGTGGACCCTGCGTCGCGAAGGTTGTCACAATATCAATTGGGTCGGCGGTGAGGTCGTCATTCACCTGCATGCCATTGTCAACGCCATTACGTTGTTGGGCCGCGATTTCACGCCCACACAAGCGGAGCTCAAGCGTACGCGCAAAACGAAGGCCGACCGTTTCTTCTGGTTCGACGAGGTGCTGGACGCTGCTACCTATGAGGGCAAATTCAATGCGCCGATGCTATGGAACAGTAACTTCTTCATGACGCTCGAAAGCATGAAGATCCTACGCATGCTCACTGACGTCTGGCTGCCCGACTTCAAATTCGGACCTGGCCGTTGCGCGATGACGCTGGCAAAGACGCCGTGGTACTGGGAGACGGTGACGCGCAACATCGCGCTACTCGCCGACTGGGGCGAGGAGTTTTCGATCCGACACCTGGTTATGCCCAATCACGTCGAGTGCTGCACGTATCCGGTACTGGAATGGATTTCCAGGCGCATGCCGACCGCGCCGGTGAATGTGATGGCGCAATTCCATCCCGACAATTTCTGCGATCCTGCGAGCGCCAAGTACCGGGACAAATACGCGGAAATCGCCCGTCCGCCGAC
>VAZL01000429.1 GCA_005883445.1 Alphaproteobacteria bacterium
GTCGCCCTCGTCGGCAATCTTCAGGATCAGTTCCTTGATGTCGTAGGGCTTGTTCGGATTGTCGGGGATGAGCGTGTCGAGCGAATTCTCCTCGCGTTCGAGGTCGTCGTGCGAGGGCCACTGCGGCACGCCGGCCTCGTTGTTGGCGGGCAGGAAGTCGAGCAGCCGGCGCATCTGCAGCAGGCACTCGACGTCGTTTTCGTAAGCGCCGTCGGCGATGCCGGACTTCGTCGTGTGCACCGTGGCGCCGCCGAGTTCCTCGGCCGTCACCACCTCGTTGGTCACGGTCTTCACCACGTCGGGGCCGGTCACGAACATGTAGCTGGTGTCGCGCACCATGAAAACGAAATCGGTCATGGCCGGCGAATAAACGTCGCCGCCCGCGCACGGACCCATGATGACG
Source organism: Alphaproteobacteria bacterium (assembly GCA_005883445.1). GTDB lineage: Bacteria > Pseudomonadota > Alphaproteobacteria > Rhizobiales > Xanthobacteraceae > VAZQ01. The sequence continues at coordinate 404 of VAZL01000429.1, forward strand.
GAAATTTGCGGGATCACGCCGGACGCGATCACGTTACGCTTGAATACCTCGCCGTAACCACCGAGCGCGGCGACGCCCTCCTGGATGCGCGCGCCGCCGGCATCGAACAGCCCGATGATCGGCGCACGCGCCTTCATCGCCATGTCCTGGATCTTGACGATTTTCTGCGCGTGGGCCTCGGAGAGCGAGCCGCCGAACACGGTAAAATCCTTGGCGAAGGCGAATACGGTGCGGCCGTTGACCGTGCCCCAGCCGGTGACGACGCCGTCGCCGGGAATCCTGCTCTTCTCCATCCCGAACTCGGCCGAGCGGTGCTCGACGAACATGTCGAACTCCTCGAACGAGCCTTTGTCCATCAACAGCTCGAGTCGTTCACGCGCGGTGAGCTTGCCGCGCTTGTGCTGCGCGTCGATGCGCGCCTGACCGCCGCCGGCGCGCGCGCGTCCACGACGTTCTTCGAGCTTGTCGAGAATGTCCTTCATGATCGCGCCTCGCCGCCTCCTGCGATACAAAATCCATAGCATGTACGGGTATTTGAGGGTAAGCTTTCCGTCGTCTGGAAGTATTCGAGGGGAGCAAAGCATGCCCGAAGGATCGCGCTACAAGGTCTTGTCTTACTGCAGCGCCGCGCTGGTTCTCGCCATGGTCGCGGCGACCGCGCCTGCGATCGCGCAATTTCCTCCCGCCCCCGACGACCAGCCGGCCGCGAAGGGCAAGCGCGGCGGCGCCGCGGCCGCCCCCAGCATCAACGGCAACTGGAGCGGCCAACTCACCCAGGTCGGCAGCCAAACGCCTTACAAGTTCGAGCTCGCGATCAACGCCAGGGGAGCGGAGACGAAGTACCCCGATCTCGATTGCACCGGGAAGCTCACCCGCGTGGGATCATCGAAGTCCTATGTGTTCTACGCCGAGACCATCACCAAGGGCCAAGCCGAGAAAGGCGGTCGCTGTCCGGACGGCACCATCACCGTCGCGCGGCAAGGGGACGACCTCGCGCTCGGCTGGTTCGGCAGCGTTCAAGGCACCACCGTCGTCGCCTACGGCACGCTGAAGAAGAAGTAATACAGAGCACCGAGCCGGTCAGCCGGCTTTCTGCATCAGGCCGCCTCCAACACCGTCGCAGCCGCCTGCATTTCGCCGAAGCGAGCGGCGCGGTGCTCGAGCGCGAGTTGGTCGCGGCCCCACAATTCCATATTCCAGTCCTCGTCGACATGCGCCGCCGCCCAGGCCGCATCGACCGACAGCCCACCGCGCGCGAGCGCGATCGCAAGCAGCGCCGAGCCGGTCAGCGTCGTGACCACGTGGACGGCGCCGAGCCGCCATGGGTCGGTCGGAATGGCGCAGCCTGCGGCGGCGAGCGACTGCGCGGGCTGAGCGACGAAGGCGATTCCGTGCGCCAATACGAAGTCCGCGCCGAGAGTCTCGCGCACCCATGCCAGCACGGGGTCCCACGCCTTGGCTTGCCGCGTGACCAAGCCAGCGGGGCCCGGAGCACGATAGAACACGAGATCGCAGGCGAGATACCGCTCGACCTCGGCCGCGACCGCCGACGGCGCCTCGACCACGCCATCGATGATGGTATTGGCAAGACGCGTGAGCGGCATTTTTGCCGGATCGATGACGTCGCGCTGCGCGTTCCATTCGGCCGCCAGCGCTTGTGCCAAAGCGCGTTTCGGCGTCGCCAGCGTGCGGCGCGCCGGGGTCTTCACCGGACGCCCGTCGAGAACGATGCGGAACTCCCCGTCGGCCTCCTCCACGTCGGCCTGCTGATAGAACCGGCGACGCAAATGCGGCCGCATGGCGCGCCGCGCCGCCTGCGTCGGGTCGAGCGGCGCGTCTCTGAAGATATCCTCGAACAAGTCGCGCATGCTCTCATGATGGGCCGCAAGCGTCGATCATTCAACGCCCGCCGATCTTGTTCGGGCGCGCCCTTTCGCGGATGATGCCAAGCTCATGCGCAGCCTCGCAGCGAGGACGAATGAAAGTCGGCGTTTTCGACCACCTCGATCGCAACGATCGTCCTCTGCATGCATTCTATGAGGAACGGCTGAAGATCGTCGAAGCCTACGATCGCGGCGGCTTCTATGCGTATCACACCGCCGAGCATCACGCGACGCCGCTGGGCCTTGCCGCCTCGCCCAGCGTTTTCCTCGCCGCAGTCGCTCAGCGCACGCAGCGCCTGCGCTTCGGTCCGCTGGTCTATACCCTTCCGCTCCACCATCCGCTGCGGGTGGTGGAGGAGATCTGCATGCTCGACCAGCTCAGCGGGGGGCGCTTCGAACTCGGGGTCGGCCGCGGCATCTCGCCGATCGAGACCGCCTATTACGGGGTCAAGCCCGACGACCGACAGAAGATGTATCTCGAAGCGCTGCAGATCTTGCGCCAGGCGCTGACCGAGCGGACGCTCACGTTTCACGGCGAGTTCTATCGCTATACCGACGTGCCGATGGAACTCGAGCCGTTCCAAAAGCCGCATCCTCCGTTCTGGGCGGGAGCGGGCACGCCCGATGGCGCGGAGGCCGCCGGCAGCAACGGCTTTCATCTGGTCGCCAATGCGCTCACCTCACAGATCCGCACCATGACCGATCGCTACCGCGCGGCGTTCAAGGCGGCGCATACCCCGATGCTCGGGCTCGCCCGCTTCGTGATCATGGGGGACACTGATGCAGAGGCGCTCACCATCGCGCGCCGCGCGTATCCGCTCTGGCACCGGCACTTCCATCATCTCTTTCATATGCACGGCACCAGCCCCGCCGGGGGAGAGCGGCCGCCGCACTTCGATCAGATCAAGGACGGCGGCCGCGGCATCGCGGGCTCGCCCGCCACTGTGACGCGCATGATCAAGGCGCAGATGGAGGAGGCCGGCACCAACTATTTCGTCGCTCAGTTCGCCTTCGGCGACCTGACGCTCGCCGAAGTGCTGCGCACCGTCGATCTATTCACACGCGAGGTCATGCCGGCGTTGAACGATGCGTGATGGCCGCAGGCGAAGCGAGCGTCGCGAACCTTCCTCTGCGCGCAAAAGCTCGCAACGGGCTCAAGACTATGATCGGGCCGACGCCCACATTCGGTCGCAGTGACCGGCAACCGAGAGTGGCGTCTGCGTCCTCCTACTCGGTTGCATCGCAGCCAGCGCCCATTCCGCATTGCACCATCGGAGCACCCAAAAGAAGCGAGCAGGTTCAATAGCTTATGTTCGCACGGAACCCGATCACACAATTTTTACGAGCACGGGCGCTGACTCGAGCCGCGCCGCACCGCGAGCGCGCGCCGACAGGTGATAAAACCCTGTTATGACGAATGTATCGGTGGAATTTCGAGGGGGGCTCCACTACTATCGCCGCCCGGATTCGGCTCACGACACGCCGAATGCGGGGGGAGACCGGCCGACGCTTGTTCGCGCATGGTTGTCGAGGGGTGCGCGGCCAGTGTGCGTGCAGAGGAGTCTATGAAACCTACCGACATCTCGACGCCGGACTACTTCCACAAGGTCGTGGATTGCCAGTGGGCCTGTCCGGCTCATACTCCGGTTCCTGAATACATCCGGTTGATCGCGGCGGGCCGCTACAGCGACGCCTACATGGTCAACTGGAAATCCAACGTGTTTCCCGGCATCCTCGGCCGCACCTGCGACCGGCCGTGCGAACCGGCATGCCGGCGCGTGCGTGTGGAGAACGAGCCGGTCGCGATCTGCCGCCTCAAACGGGTGGCGGCCGACTTCAAAGACGACATCCGCGCCCGCTTGCCCAAGCCGGCGGCCGCCAAGAATGGCAAGCGCATCGCGCTCGTGGGCGGCGGCCCCGCCTCGCTCACGGTCGCGCGCGACCTGGCGCCGCTCGGTTATCACTGCGTGGTGTTCGACCAGGACCCCAAGGCCGGC
>VAZL01000978.1:0-1172 GCA_005883445.1 Alphaproteobacteria bacterium
TTGGAGTCTGCTTTGGGTCAAAATGCGAAGAACTCACATTGAGCATATGTCGGCCGGTCTACCCCCGCTAGCCGACATTGCTCGGCGCGGTTGGTACGGCAGAAAAGTGCCAATAGGCGACATACACTCCTTCTGGTTTTTCGAAACAGAAGGTTCCGCCCAGGACCAGAAAGGTAAGAAAGACGCTCAAGGCCTTATTGTTCTAGCTACCCGGAAGCCGAGAGTGTCGAACCGGACATTGGTATGGCGCTTGACGCGAACGGCCGCGCGGACGGAGCGGGCTGATTCGTTGCGCCAGGAACCGCCGCGGACGACACGAAAACTTGGATCGCCGCCCCGGAGCCACGCTGATCCGTCCGTTGGCGCACCGTCGTAGTTCTCGTGCCAGCTATCCTCGACCCACTCCCAGACGTTGCCGTGCATGTCGTAAAGCCCCAGCGCGTTCGGCTTAAACGATCCAACGGGAGCCGTTTGTTGGAGATCCCATCGACTGCCGCAGCCGTCGCAATTGGCGTTGCCCATGCTAGGATCGTCGCCCCAGGAATAGCGGGTATTGGCGCCAGCCCGCGCGGCGTACTCCCATTCGGCCTCTGTCAGAAGCCGGTACTCCTTGCCAGTCAACTGCGAGAGCCAGCCTACATACTGCTTGGCGTCGACCCAGCTCACGTTGATCACAGGCATGTCCCCGCCTCCCCAATGGTCTGGGACTCGCGGACACGCCGCCGCGGCGACGCAAGCATCCCACTCTTCGAATGTCACCTCGAACTTGGAAACGGCGAATGGCTTTGCGACCGTCACCTCGTGCTGCGGGCCTTCACTGGCTTCCCGCTCCGGCTCGTTCTCAGGCGAGCCCATAATGAATTTGCCGGCAGGAATGACGATCATCACCGGGCAGCCGCTCGCACATTCCTTGAAATCCGAGCCCGGCTTTGCCGCCTTTGCCTTCTCCTGCTCGACCGTGAGCACAGTCGGGTCCATCGCCAGGCGCCAGCGATACTGCCCCACGACTTCCTGTGCGATGGCCCCTGGATCGATGACGCCCAGGCCCGCAAGACAGAGCAGGACTATGAGGCCGGCGACCAACACCTTGCCGCGCATCCGCTCCGTTGGCTGCTGCGCACTCGCCGCGAGCGGCCAAGCGAGCGCCGTGCCGCCGAGAAGAGTGATGAATT
>VAZL01000978.1:1294-2657 GCA_005883445.1 Alphaproteobacteria bacterium
CGGCGTAAAGGAAGCCGGGTTGTAAATTGACGTGCTAACGCGGTGTCAGCTTAATTTTTTGATCTGGCCGGCTAGAGACCCCTCGCGCGATTGGCTCCAGCGTCGCTTTTCGCACGGGGAAGCCGTCGGCACCATCGTTCAATCGAAGTCTCCGGCACTGGCGTGCGCGTGTTCTCGCGCTATCCGCTCGCGACCTCCTTGAACCGCCGCAAGATCTCGATCTGACCGTCGAAATTTGAGATGCGATACATGGGATACAACATCACCATGTCAGCACCGAGTCGACGCCAACCGTCCGCCGCAGCCGCCCAGTCTCCGGGGACCGGACTATGCATGCGTAGCCAGCCCTCTATACCGAACGTCGCAGGATCGCGTCCGAACGACTTGAGCTGTTCCCTCAACGCCCCCAGCTTCTGCTCCGCCTGCGCGTCCGCTGCCATGATTGGCATCCAGCCATCGCCAAGCCGGGCAGCATGCGTTACAGCGGCGTCCGACGAACCCCCAAACCAGATCGGGATCGGGCGTTGCACCGGCGGTGGTACGATGCTGACTTCGTTGAGATTGTGGAAGCGCCCATTAAAGCTCACGAGATTCTCTGACCAAAGGCGGCGCAGCACCTGGGCTTGTTCGGCCTGCCGGGCTCCACGAGTCTTCCATTCCGCGCCGAGCGCTTGGTACTCAACGTGGTTCCATCCCAGACCGATGCCAAGCCTCAAGCGCCCACCGCTCAGGAGATCGACCTCCGCCGCCTGCTTGGCGATGACCCCAGTCTGGCGCTGCGGCGCGATCAGAACGCCGCTTGAGAGCCTGATGTTCTTGGTGACCGCTGCCAGGAAACCGAGCATCACAAAGGTCTCGTGAAAGGAATCCTTCTCGCTGTACAGCGGAACCCAGCCGTCCCGAGCCGTTGCGCCAAAGACGTGATCAGGCACCTCGATATACGCGTACCCTAGATCTTCTGCTGCTTGCGCCCAATCACGGATCTTCGCAGGATCACTTCCAATATCGAGTGTCGGGAAGAAGGCATTGAGTTCCATGTGGGATCCAAGCAGTTGTGGACGTAGTAATCAGCAGTCACCCCTCGGTGGTGCGTGCTGCCACCCACCCGAACAAAGTGCGGCGTTATTTCAGCCCTGCATCCTCAAGGATCGCCATGAGCGTCGCGCGCCCGCTGTCTCCGGTCTCCCGATTGTGCGCGATGGGCGGATATCGTCCCTGCACATTTCGATATTTATCCGCTAGTCGACGTTGAAGCGGCAAAGCGGATGCTGGCAGCGCAAGCGGCGGCGAAAAGGCAATGAAGCGAAGAATTGGTTGTCTGCGGCTTCCCTGAAAGCCGACATGTTTGAAAGCGTCGGCTACT
>VAZL01000430.1 GCA_005883445.1 Alphaproteobacteria bacterium
CGCGAGATGGATGGCGCCGCCCGCGCCCGACGACGCGTAGGTGAGCTTGCCCGGCTGCGTCCTGGCGAGCGCGATGAGCTCGGCGAGCGTGTTCGCGGCCAGCGCAGCGCGCACCACGAGCACATGCGGGGTATACGAGACCAGACCCACGAGTCTCAGATCCGTCCGCACGTCGAAGCGCAGGTTCTTCATCACTGCTGGATTGACCGCGAAGCTCGAACTCGAGCCGAAGAGGAGCGTATAGCCGTCGGGCGGCGCCCGTACGACCGACTCAGTACCCACGACGCTCGACGCCCCGGTGCGATTCTCGATCACGACGCTCTGGCCGAGCCGCTCGGAGAAATAAGGCGCAAACAGACGGGCGGCGGTGTCGGCCGGTCCGCCGGGCGCGAGCGCCACCACCAGCTTGATGGGCCGCTGCGGATAGGCCGCGAAGGCCGCTGCCGGCGCGAGTGATCCGATCAGCGCGAGCACAAGGGAAGCGCGCCGTTCATCAATCGCAATCAAAGCGGTTTGAACGCATTAAGTGACAGCGCGCTAGCCAACCGGTCTCCGCATCACGACAGGCAGGCCTTGAGAAAGGCGACGAGCTGCGGTGAGGCGATGACGCTCGCCGCGGGATTGGCCGCCGGCTCCTTGCGGTGCATGAAGCCGTGCTCGGCGTCGGGGTAATATTGCCAAACGGTCGGCGCGGCGCGCTTCTGCAACGTCTCCCTGAGCGCGGCATAGGTCTCCACGCTGGCGACGTGATCATGGCCGGGCTGGACGACGTGAACGGGGCAACGGATATCGGCGGCGAGCGCGACCGCGTCCTGCTCCTGGTTGGGAAGCCGCGGGTTTTCGATCGACGGATAGGCGGCGGCGCAAGCCTTGACCCGCTTGTCCTGCGCCGCGGCCAGCAGGACATAGCGGCCGCCGAGGCAGAAGCCGAGCACGCCGACTGAGTTCAGAGCCAACTCGCTCATCATGTAGTCGATCCACTTTTTGACCTTGGCGTGCATCCCGGGGTCGCTGAGTTTGCGCGCGCGCGCCTTCGATTCTTCGTAATCCGTCGTCAAGGGCAGCCCTTCGTAATGGTCCCACACCGCGGCGGCGAGCCCGGCGCGGGCGAGCGTTTCCGCGTAGCCGCGGACGAATGCATTGACGCCGAAGATCGTCGGCAGGATGACGACGCCGCTCTTGGTGGGCGCGTCGGGTTGCGCGAGAAAGCCGAACAGGCCGGATTGCTTGACATCTTGAGACTTGGGTGACACGGGAACCCCCTTTTCGTTTTGTTATTTCGAGCGGCGGCGTCATTCCGCCGCCATGGACCTCGCAAGCGCAGCGTTGACGGCGGGCATGACCTTTTCGGCCATCAGCTCCATGGACTTGCGGCCGAGCTGCGGGTCGGCCCAGTCCTTGCCGCAGTAAAGCAGCGTGCCGAAGTCGCCGACCTGATCGTGCAGCTCCAGGAGGCGATCGACGACGCGATTCACGCTGCCGCGGATCACGACGTTGTCGAAGATGTAATCGAAGGTGACGTCCTCGTCCGGCATGTCGGGATGCGGCTTGAAGGCGATCATGCGTCTCGCCTTCTTCAGCTTCGCGGTGAGCTGGCTCATGTAGAACCGGTAAGGGCTATTGGGATCGTCGCCGCCATAGGCCCGCGCGACCTTGTCGTCCTCGGCGACGAAGATCGAGCGCGCCACCCGCCAGTTCGCGCGCTCCGCCCTGTGCCCGCCCTCGGCGCAGCCCTTGGCATAATTGGCCCATTGGCTCTTGAGGCAATTGGGGTGAAGAAAGTGCGACGAGATCGGCCACCAGCCGCGCCGGCCGAGCGCGATCAGCCCCTTGGAGTCGGGATCCGTCGCCGTGCCGGCAATGGGCGGATGGGGTTTTTGATAGGGCTTGACGATGTCGCCGATGCCGACCTCGGGCCACAGTGTCCTGACCGTCGAAATGGTCCAGTATTTTCCCTTGAGATCGATCGGTGCTGTTCCCGCCCACAGCGCAAGGACGTGGTCGATCGCTTCCGCGAACATGTCGTTGCGGTCGGCATCGAGAAGTCCCAGCGCCTCGGCGTCGGAGCGAAGGATACCGGCGCCGATGCCCAAGATGAACCTGCCTTCGAACAGATTGTCGAGCATCGCCGCGTTCGAGGCCACGACCACGGGATGGCTGTGGGGAAGATTGACCACGGCGGTCCCGACTTTCATCTGCGAGGTCGCGCCGAGGAGCGTGGCGATGAACATCATGCTGTTGGGAATGTTCTCGGCCGCGTCGGTGAGGTGTTCGCCGCAATAACCTTCGCTGTATCCGAGCCGGTCGGCGAGAATGAAGGCGTCCCGATCCTCCTTGAGCGTTTCGACGTAGCGCCTCGCCGGGGGATGCACCGGCATCGTGAAATAGCCGAGTTTCATGGGTTTCTCCGCGGCGCCCCGAGGGTCGGCGACGCGGCATTGTTGTCTCGCGGGTCCCTTTGCACAAGGGGCGGGCGGTGTTCCGCTGCGCGCGTAGAGCGCGCGCAGGCGGGTTGTCGCCCCACAATATTGCGTGCGCGATCAAGGACGTGCATTAATCGAATGATCGACCTTCGATCGCGGCCCGGGCCGCGCACACGAGATCGGCGCCCATGCGCGTGAACGACCCTCGCGGCTTTGATTTCGGCTTGGGCGAGACCGCCGACATGCTGCGCGACAGCGTGCACGGTTTCGCCGCCGAGCGCATCTCCCCGCGCGCCGACGAGATCGACCGCAGCAACACCTTCCCGCGCGATCTCTGGCCCGAGCTGGGCAAGCTCGGCGTGCACGGCATCACGGTCGAGGAGGAATGGGGCGGGGCGGGGCTCGGCTATCTCGAACACTGCGTCGCAATGGAGGAGATCTCGCGCGCCTCCGCCTCGGTCGGGCTGTCCTATGGTGCGCACTCGAACCTCTGCGTCAACCAGATTCGCCGCAACGGCAGCGACGATCAAAAGCGCCGCTATCTCGGCAAGCTCATCTCCGGCGAGCACGTGGGCGGGCTCGCCATGTCCGAGCCGGGCGCCGGCTCCGACGTCGTCTCGATGAAGACGCGCGCGCAGAAGAAGGGCGACCGTTACATCCTCAACGGCAGCAAGATGTGGATCACCAACGGCCCGCAAGCCGAGGTGCTGGTGGTCTACGCCAAGACCGATCCGGACGCCGGCGCGCGCGGCATCACGGCTTTTCTGATCGAGAAGGGTTTCAAGGGCTTTTCGACCGCACAAAAGCTCGACAAGCTCGGCATGCGCGGGTCCGACACCTGCGAATTGGTGTTTCAGGATTGCGAAGTTCCCGCGGAGAACGTCCTCGGCGGCGTCGGCGACGGCGTCACCATCTTGATGTCCGGCCTCGACTACGAACGCGTGGTGTTGGCGGCCGGACCGCTCGGCATCATGCAGGCCTGCATGGACGTGGTGACGCCCTATATCCACGAGCGCCGGCAGTTCGGGCAACCGATCGGCGAGTTTCAACTGGTGCAAGGCAAGGTCGCCGACATGTATGTCGGGATGAACGCGTGCAAGGCCTATGTCTATGCAGTGGCCAAGGCATGCGATCGCGGCGAGACCACGCGCGAGGACGCCGCCGGCGCCATCCTCTATGCCGCCGAAAACGCCACGAAGATCGCGCTCGACGCGGTCCAGCTCCTCGGCGGCAACGGCTACATCAACGACTATCCCACCGGCCGATATCTGCGCGACGCCAAGCTCTACGAGATCGGCGCGGGGACGAGCGAGATCCGACGCATGTTGATCGGCCGGCAACTGTTCGACAAGACGCGCTGATTGTGAGATTCGGCGAGGTCAGATGACCGCTTTGGCATCCGCCATCGATCCTCAGTCAGCCGACTTCGCCCGCAATACCGAGGCGATGAAAGCCCTGGTCGCGGAGCTGCGTGCCAAGCTCGACGCCGCCATGCAAGGCGGCAGCGAAGAGGCGAGAGCGCGGCACGCCGCACGCGGGAAATTGCTGGCGCGCGAGCGCATCAACCTGCTGCTCGATCCGGGAACGCCGTTCATGGAGCTTTCACCGCTGGCCGCGTACGGCATGTACGGCGGCGACGTTCATTCCGCGAGCCTGATCACCGGCATCGGCCGCATCAGCGGCCGCGAATGCGTCGTCATCGCCAACGATGCCACCATCAAGGGCGGCACCTACTACCCGATGACGGTGAAGAAGCATTTGCGCGCGCAGGACATCGCGCGCGAGAACCACTTGCCGTGCGTCTACATGGTGGACTCCGGCGGCGCGTTCCTGCCGCTGCAGGACGAAATCTTTCCGGACGAGCGCCACTTCGGCCGCATCTTCTACAATCAGGCGCGCATGTCGGCGCTCGGCATTCCCCAGATCGCGGTCGTGATGGGGTCTTGCACCGCCGGCGGCGCCTACGTGCCGGCCATGTCGGATCAGAGCATCATCGTGCGCCATCAAGGCACGATTTTCCTCGGCGGGCCGCCGCTCGTGAAGGCGGCGACCGGCGAGGACGTGAGCGCGGAGGAGCTGGGCGGCGCCGACGTGCACAGCCGGCAGTCGGGCGTGACCGACTATTATGCCACCGACGACAGTCACGCCATCGGCATCGCGCGCCGCATCATCGCCGGCCTCAATCGGGTGAAGCATCCATTTCTGGAAATCCGCAAGGCGCAAGATCCCTTGTTCCCGGCGGACGACCTCTACGGCATCGTGCCCGCGGACCCGCGCACGCCCTACGACGTTCGCGACGTGATCGCGCGCATCGTCGATGCTTCAGAGTTCGAGGAGTTCAAGGCGCTCTATGGGGAGACGCTCATCTGCGGATTCGCCCATATCCACGGCTTCCCGATCGGCATCCTCGCCAACAACGGGATCCTGTTCAGCGAGAGCGCGCTCAAGGGCACGCACTTCATCGAGCTGGCGAGCCAGCGCAACATCCCGCTGCTGTTCTTGCAGAACATCACCGGCTTCATGGTGGGGCGCAAATACGAGGCCGGCGGCATCGCCAAGGATGGCGCCAAGATGGTGACGGCGGTCGCCACCACCAACGTGCCGAAATACACCGTCATCATCGGCGGCAGCTACGGCGCCGGCAATTACGGAATGTGCGGACGCGCCTACGGACCGCGCTTTCTCTGGATGTGGCCGAACGCGCGCATCTCGGTCATGGGCGGCGAGCAGGCTGCGAGCGTGCTCGGGCTGCTGCGCCAGGAAGCGACC
>VAZL01000431.1 GCA_005883445.1 Alphaproteobacteria bacterium
CAAGGATGCCCACTCCAGTGGCCGAGCTCGTGCAGGGCAGTCCGGTGCCAGTTGATGGGCTCGAAATACCTCTCCGGCCGCGGAACTTGTATGAAATCGTGAACGGGACTGTAGAACGCGCGATCGCCGCCGATCCTGAAGTCAGCGCCAGTCGCCGCGATCAACGCCTCGACGTGCGGCAGAATTAGCGCTTCCGGAATCGGCGCGGGAGCGCTCGTGAATTGCGGAGGGAGGTTCTCGCACTGGTCGGTGTTGAATACTGTGAACCGCTTCAGAAACGGAATCGCATTGGGCTCGTCTCCGTCGCGCTCGGCGCGCCGGCGCTCCTCGTCGGGCACAAAGCGATCGGCGTAGACGACGGTCGTGCCGCGCTCGCCCTTGCGGACATGGCCGCCAAGGCCGAGCGCTTGGCGAAACGTGAGCCAGTTCTGAGTGCTGAAGCCGTGCTCGATCACCGTGCCCCACAGGATCAGCACGTTGATGCCTGAGTACTGACGCTGGGTCGCGGCGTTCTTCGCGCAGCGACAGGTGATCGATGCCGCCGACAAGCTCAAGCGCCTGTACCGGCTGGTCGAGGACGGGCTGACGGACCTTGATGAGGTGCTCAAGGATCGGCTGACCACACTCAAGGCGGACCGGGACCGGGCAAAGGCCGCACTGGAACGTGCCAAGGGGCATTCGGCTTCTCAGATCCAGATCGATCCCGCGTTGATCGAGCGTTTCGGCCGTAGCATGCGTGAGAACTTTAGCACCGGATCGGTGCTCTTCCGGAAGGCATACCTCCAGTCGCTAATCGATGTCATCGAAGTCGACGACCATCAAATACGTATCAAAGGAACCAAGGACTTGCTCGAAAGGCCGTCCTAGCCAGCCAGAACGGCCAGCGTTGGTGTTTGCAGACGAGTACTAGGTGGCGCGCCCGAAGAGATTCGAACTCCTGACCCCCAGATTCGTAGTTTGAAGTTGAGGCGCTATGGTACCGGTGCGCGCTCCTCCGCAATAGGAAACGTATTGAGGGCCGGCCTCTGCGCGCGATTATCGCGCCGTTTATACGATTACTGGGGCGTGCATCTTTCGGCCAAACGAATTCTTTGACATCGTTCGCTCGGCGGGCCTGCGTTTGTCAGCTGGCGTCAGCGCTCTAAAAAAAAGCTGCTGCGCTGCTGATCAATGAGCCGTCACTCGCTTCGAAATCCTGGGCGCCGCGGACCTCACGCATTGCGGCCGGTTGACGTGACGAGCGGTGGTACAGCGACCTCGGCCGGGGATCCCATGAAGCGTGCCCGGCCCGACATTCTCCCCATATCTTGTCCACCACGGGGGCTCTCGCGGCCGGAGTCAGCCGCGTATATCGGAGTCTCCCCTACCCTCTTCGACGAGATGGTCGGGGATGGTAGGATGCCGCAGCCGAAGGTCATCAACTCAAGAGTCGTTTGGGATCGCCATCAGCTTGACCTCGCGTTCGAGGCGCTACCCATTAAAGAACAAACGATCACCACACTTGTAGCGGTTAATGACAACGAATGGGACGACATGAATTGAGAGTTGGCCGGTGAAGATCAGGCTTGCGGACGGCAGTGGTTTCATCGAGTTGCGTCATCTCGTTGAGGATGTAGACCGGCGCGGCCATGTCCGCGTTTACTACCGCCGCAAGGGGCGGCCGAAAGTCCGTCTACACGCTCCCTTCGGCTCAGACGAATTTATCGCGCAATATCGAGAAGCTCATGCAGGCGTCCCACAACAGCCGCCTGCGGCAGATGTGCCGCGCCGCGGCCCGGCCAAGCCGGGCTCGCTGCGCTGGCTGATCGAGCAATATTACGGATCAGCAGAATTCAGGGGCCTTGAAGACAGCACGCAGCACGCGCGGCGCTTGATCCTTGATGCGCTGTGCGAAGAGCTATTGAACACAGATGATCTTCGCTCGCCTGGGACGGGCGCGGCGCGCTACAGCCTGATGGAGCCCAAGCACGTCCGCAAATGCCGGGACCGCAAGGCGGAATGGCCGGAATCCGCTAATGGACGGGTCAAAGCGCTGAGGCAGGTGTTCGCGTGGGCAATCGAAGCCGGGCATGCGAAGAGCAATCCCGCGAAGGACGTGCCCTACCTCAAGGGCTCGGGGACTGGATTTCATACCTGGACGATCGAGGAGGTTCGGCAATACGAACAGCGCCACCCGATCGGCAGTAAGGCCCGGCTCGCGCTCGCCCTACTCCTTCTTACCGGACAGCGCCGCTCCGATATCATCACATTCGGCAAGCAGCATGTCCGCGAAGCCAAGAACGTTCCAGCGAACCTGCGGACGGTTCACCGCGGGCGCTGGCTCGCCTTCACCCAGCGCAAAAACAAGAAACGCAAGCCCATTTCCCTTATGGTCCCGTTGCTGCCGGAGCTCGAGGAAATCATCGCCACGACACCGTGCGGAGACCTGACGTGGCTCGTAACGCAGTTCGGCCAGCCGTTCACGAGCCCGGGCTTTGGAAATTGGTTCCGCGTCCGATGCGATCAGGCGGGGCTCCCCCACTGTACGGCTCACGGCTTGCGCAAGGCTGGCGCCACCATCGCGGCCGAGCGAGGAGCGAGCGAGCGACAGCTCATGGCGATCTTCGGATGGCAGACCAGCAAGCAGGCCGTGCTCTACACGCGCGCCGCCGAGCAGAAGGTGCTCGCCGGCGGCGCGATGACGCTTCTTTCCATCGAGCAGAAGTGAGTGTTCGGACAGTCAAAGCGGAGCACGCAAAGCGAACAAAAGTGTCCCACTTTTTACGATGGCTCGAGGCGGTGGGACAATTTCAGCGTCTAACTAGTTGAAAATATTGTTGGGAGCATTGGTCGTGGTGCCCAGGGGCGGAATTGAACCACCGACACCTGCATTTTCAGTGCAGTGCTCTACCAACTGAGCTACCTGGGCGCCGCGCCCGCGCGAGCGCGGACGAAGGAGCGCGGGGTTTATAGAGGCTCGATTCCCGGCTGTCCAGAACAGCCATCGGCGTTGGCAATTTGCGCTCAAGATGCCTCATCGCCGGGCTTTGCGGCCGCTGCTCCATCCTCGTCTTCTTCGTCCTTGACCACCGCGTAGACCCCGCTGAGCCAGCGGTTGAGATCAACATTGGCGCAGCGCCTGCTGCAGAACGGCCGAAATTTTTCCACCGCCGGCTTGCCGCAAATCGGGCAGGACTTGGTGGCGGGATTGCGCTCGGACATGCCGTCCATATGGGTGATCGGCGGCGGCAGGACCAGGCCTCATGCCAGGTTGAGCCAACCGAGGCGGATCGGATAACCTTCGCCGGACAAAAGCGTGGTCACTTCGTAAAGTGGAAGGCCGACGACGTTGCTGTAGGAGCCCACGATCTTGACGATGAAGCTGCCAGCGATGCCTTGCGCGGCGTAGCCGCCGGCCTTGCCGCGCCATTCACCCGAGGCGAGATAGGTCTCGATGTCCTCCTCCGACAGGCGCTTGAAGCGCACGCGCGTCTCGACCAAGCGCTGACGGTACGCCTCTTTCGGCGTCACCAGGCAGATCGCCGTGTGGACTCGGTGATTGCGCCCCGACAGGAGCCGCAGGCATTCGGAGGCGTCATCAACCAGTTCGGGCTTGGGCAAGATGCGGCGACCGACCGCGACCACGGTATCGGCAGCGAGGATATAGGCACCCTGGAGCTCCTCGTCGGCGCGCACCAGGTCGAGCGCCACTTCGGCCTTGGCGCGCGCCAGCCTATTGGCGCAGGCGCGCGGCAGTTCTCCCCGCCTCGGCGTCTCGTCGACGTTGGCGGGACGCAACGCATCGGGTTCGATGCCGGCCTGATTGATGAGCGTGACTCGGCGAGGCGAGCCGGACGCCAGGACGAGCTTGGGCCGGCCGATCATTTTTGCTTGCGCCGCGAATGCATGGATGGATGTGGTGAGCCTGGAGAAGCGCGATTATTTGAATCGGTAGGTGATACGGCCCTTGGTCAGATCGTATGGGGTCATCTCGACCAGGACCTTGTCGCCCGCCAGCACGCGGATGCGGTTCTTGCGCATGCGGCCGGCGGTATGGGCGATGATCTCATGTTCGTTTTCTAGCTTGACCCGGAACGTGGCGTTCGGAAGCAGCTCCGTCACGACACCGGGAAATTCCAAGAGTTCTTCCTTTGCCATCCACTCCCCAGCGTTGTTGGAAACAGAATAGGCGGATCGCGCCGCCCCGAGGGCGCGAAAACTAGCGGAATCACGGCCATCCGACAACTGCCGAGTACCGATTTGCTCACTCGTTGCCCCTATGGCGAGGAGAGAAGCGTTCCCTGATTCGTCGCAGCAATTGATCGCGCACATCCCGATACGCATTCATCCGCTGCTCGCGGCTCCCTTCGATCGCGGTCGGATCCGCGGTCGGCCAATATTCCACATCCGCGGCAACTGTACGGGTCAACTCCAGCGCCTTATGGTGCGCTTCGGGCGAAAGCGTGACGATCAGGTCGAAATTCAGTCCCTCCAAGTCGTCGAGCTCTTCGAACGTCACCGGCCGGTGCGCGCTGATGTTGATGCCGATCTCCTCCATCGCCGCGGCCGCGAAGGCATCGAGCTCGCCTTTGCGCACGCCGGCCGAGCCGACGTAGAGCGACGTGCCGAGCATTTGCTTGAGCAGCGCGGCCGCCATGGGCGAGCGAACGGAATTCAGCCCACAGGCGAACAGCACCGCCTGCGGCGGCGATGCGCCCAATCGCTTCACCCCTTCCAATGCAGCACGCAAATCAACGTGAACAAGCGGCGCGCGGTATCGAAATCGAGCGTCACCTTGGCGGTCGGGCGTCGCCGTGCGAATGGCCGCGTAATAGCTGTCACAGACGGTGTAATAGTCCTTCACGATGCGCCGCAACGGCGAGAGCGATAGAAGATGAGCGATTACGGGCGCGCCGTCCGCGCGCCTGATGTCGAACACGAGGCGCGCTCCGCTGATGCTCAAATGCAACGCAAACGGCCCCTCGTCGTCGTCGTTCGGGGCAAAGGTATTGTCTTCGAGCAGATCGTAGATCGCGACTGCACGCTCGTGCTCGACGTCGGGATTCGAGCGCCCAATGGAATTTTCGTCGAGAGTCACCGCGACGAGGCGGTTCTTCTTTCGGTGGGACGCGCGCTCCGAGCGTGTCATCGCGGGTTGAAGCGGATCATCACCGAGCGGGCATGGCCGTCGAGTCCCTCGGCTTCGCCTAGCGCGATGGCGGCAGGGCCGAGCGCGCGCAACTGATCGGGCCCGCATTTGAGAATCGATGTGCGTTTCATGAAGTCGAGCACGCCCAGTCCCGAGGAAAACCGCGCCGAGCGCGCGGTCGGCAGCACGTGGTTCGAGCCGGCTCACGATCTCGAGATGTTCAGGCGCGATGGCGTCGACGAGCGGCACGGCCTCATCGAGGCCGCCCACCAGGATAATAGCGCCGAAATCCCGCCACGAGGCCCCGGCGATCGCCGCACGCGGCAGCGAGCCGAGTTGCGCGGCGACGGCCTTTTCCACCGCGTCGGCGAGAGCGGCGTCGTCCGTGATCAGGATCGGCTGCGCGCTCGCATCATGCTCCGCCTGCGCGAGAAGGTCGGCCGCGATCCACTCGGCGTGCCCGGTTTTGTCGGCGAGAATCAGCACTTCCGAAGGGCCGGCGATCATGTCGATGCCGACCTTGCCGAAGACGAGGCGTTTGGCCGCCGCCACATAGGCATTGCCCGGGCCGACGATCTTGGCGACCGGCGCGATGGTCTCGGTGCCATGGGCGAGCGCGGCCACCGCCTGGGCGCCACCGATGCGATAGACCTCGTCGATGCCGGCGAGCTTCGCCGCCGCGAGCACGAGCGGCGCAAGCTTGCCCTCAGGCGCCGGCACGGCCATCACCAGCCGCGCAACGCCCGCGACCTTAGCCGGCACCGCATTCATCAGCACCGAGGACGGATAGGCGGCGGTGCCTCCGGGCACGTAGAGGCCGACCGCCTCGATCGCGCGCCAGCGCGACGCGAACTCGACGCCCAGCGGATCGGCGAAACGATCGTCGGTCGGGAGTTGCCGGCGGTGGTAGGTCTCGATCCGATCGCGCGCGAGCGCGAGCGCATCGAGCGCCCGACGGTCGCACGCCGCATAGGCCGCATCGATTTCATCGGCCCGTACTCGCAGGCCGGTCTGCTCGAGATCGACCCGGTCCAATTTCCGGCTGAGCTCGATCAAGGCGCGATCGCCGCGGGCGGCGACGTCCGCGATGATCGCGCGCACGACCGCATCGACCTCGGCCGATGCCTCGCGCTTGGTGGCGAGAAAGGCACGGAAGCGCTCGGTGAAAGCAGGCGCGCGGCGGTCGAGACGGATCGGCATGGCCCTGTCCTACCCGGCCACTCGGGCCGGATCGGCGCTCAATGGCGTGGCTGGGAAAGGCCGTCAACCCCGCGCGTCGGTGGTATCGTCAACATGGATGGGACGCCCGCCCGCGGGCCAAGATGGCCCCAGATCGGCCAGCTCGGCTTCCAGGCATTCGACCTCGAGCCGCAACGCCCCCCCGCCCGAGAAGATGAGGTTCACGACCCCGGCGGGCGGATCGGTCTCGGAAAATTCGACCGCGAGCAGGTTGAGCACCGCATCCTTGCCGGCGGGATTGACGTTTCGGCACTTGCAGCATTTGACGCGCTCGAAGCGCAGCGCCGCGCGGCAGCGTCTGAGTTCGGGCTTTGTCCCCTCCGCGGAGAGCCAGTCGAAGCGGCTCAGCGCTATCACCAGGCGCTTTTCGTGCGGACGCCACATGACGTCGGCCACCTTGACGAGCGCATCCTGCAGATGGGTGGACACGACTTCGAGGTCGTCCCGGTCAAGGGCGACGAACTTCACCGGCTCCATGGCGCGCGCTCCCTGCCGTTTTCGGCGTTATGGAGGTAATTAGGAAGCGCCCGGCGGGGGCGCAAGCGGTGGCGAGGGCCGATTCCGCCCGGCAGGCGGCCGAAACTAGAACGACACGCAGGCCGGCCGCACGATCATGACCACCGATTGCTGCTTGAAGCGCCTCTTATAGGCCTCGACGATCTCGTTGAGCCGCGCAATGTCGTCGACTTGGCCGGGTAGCACGATTTGCACGACCTTGCTCGGCTCGCGAGCGATCTTGTTGCTGGCCTCGTCCCGCCACTGGCCTGCGGTATTGAACACGGTGAGCCCGTTGGGGAAGCGAGACATGATCTCGCGATCGACGAAACGGCCGAAGTCGCCTTCGCTCACGCCGATCCGGCTGCCGATGTTGCGGCCGAACATCAGCTCGGCCACCTGGGTCGGTCTTTGACCGCCGAGACAATCAACCAACTGCGCGTCGGCGCCGCCGGCGAGCGCCAAGACAAGCGCCAGGACGAGCGTCAAGGCCGCAGCTAGCCGAACGGACATTGCGCGTTGACGGCCGTGGACTAGTGTCCCGATTCCGAAGTTCGCAAGCCCTTGCGGCACACGCTCGTGCGAACTTCGGAATCTAAGGGACACTAGCAAGCTTATGAGTCTAGTGTGGTTTTTGGATTTGAAGTTGCTATGCGAAGCTCGCTGCAAATGCGTAGGAACTTCAAATCCACCACACTACCCGCTGAGGCGCTCGATCGCGGCGCCGCAGGCCGCGAGCTTGTCCTCCAGCCGCTCGAAGCCGCGGTCGAGGTGATAGACGCGGTTGACGATCGTCTCGCCCTCGGCCGCGAGCGCGGCGATGACGAGCGAGACCGAAGCGCGCAGATCCGTGGCCATCACCGGCGCGCCCTTGAGCGCGCTCACACCCTCGATGGTCGCGCATTCGCCGTCGAGTTGGATGTGCGCGCCAAGCCGCACCAGCTCCTGCACATGCATAAAACGGTTCTCGAAGATGGTCTCGGTGATGTGAGAAGTTCCTTTTGCCCGCGTCATCAGCGCCATCAGCTGGGCCTGCAGATCGGTCGGAAAGCCCGGGAACGGCGAGGTCGTCACCTCGACCGGGGCGAGGCCCGAGCCGTTGCGCTTGACGCGCACGCCGGTATTGGTCGCGGTGATCTCGACACCCGCGCGCACGAGCACGTCGAGCGCCGCCTGCAGCAATTCGCTGCGCGCATTTTCCAAAAGCACGTCGCCGCCGGCCATCGCCGCCGCCATGGCATAGGTGCCGGTCTCGATGCGGTCGGGCAGCACGCGGTGGTGGGCCCCGCCAAGCTTCGCCACGCCCTCAACCACGATGCGCGAGGTGCCCGCGCCGGTGATCTTGGCGCCCATCTTGTTGAGGCAATCGGCGACGTCGGTGACCTCCGGCTCGCGCGCGGCGTTCTCGATCACGGTGGTGCCGCGCGCCAGCGAGGCCGCCATCAGCGCGGTGTGAGTGCCACCGACCGTCACCTTGGGAAATTTGATCTCGCCACCCTTGAGGCCGCTCTTGGCGCGGGCGATGACATAGCCGCGATCGATCTCGATTTCGACGCCCAGACGTTCGAGCGCCATGATCAGAAGATCGACCGGGCGCGTGCCGATGGCGCAGCCGCCCGGCATCGACACTTTCGCCTCGCCCATGCGCGCGACCAACGGCGCGACCACCCAGAAGCTCGCCCGCATGCGCGAGACCAGCTCATAGGGAGCCGTGGTGTCGATGACGTTGGCGGCGGAGATGTGGAGCGTCTGACCGTCGTATTGGGTTTCGCCCGAACGCTTGCCGCTCACCATGATATCGACGCCGTGATTGCCGAGGATGCGCTGGAGCAAATTCACGTCGGCAAGCCGAGGCACGTTGTCAAGAACGAGCGTCTTGTCGGTGAGCAGGCTCGCGATCATCAACGGCAAAGTGGCGTTCTTGGCGCCGGAGATCGGAATCGTTCCGTTGAGCCTTTGGCCCCCGTAGATGCGAATGCGATCCATGCCCCTCCCCCCGTTTCCGGCAAAACGCCGCGAGCCCCACGATGCACGAAAGCTCGGGATCGGCCGAAGGTTCCCGCGCGGGTCTAGCGCTCTTGTTTATGCCCGACAATTCCGGCGGAATCGTGGGACTTGGCGGCGGGCGCCACGTCGGAGCTGCCGGCGCGGGCTTTCGCCTGGATCTTGCGCCGCTTGAGATTCTCCCGCAGCGCGGCCCCCAAGCGCCGCTGCCGCCTCATCTTCTCCGCGCGCTTTCCCCGCTCGTCCATGGATGCAAGATTACGACCCGAGGGCACGCGACGGAAGCCTTGCGCACGGAAGCCTTGCGCTGTGAGTGGTCATTAGAGGGCGCGTGCTTGCGCCATGTCGGGCCGTATGGCAAGGATCGCAGCGCTCGCGCCCCTATCCATTGGTCGATTTTCGCATCCTGTCGGCGCTGCCGTAGCTCAGTGGTAGAGCACCCCCTTGGTAAGGGGGAGGTCGTAAGTTCAATCCTTACCGGCAGCACCAGACATGCCCCAATATGCGGGCTTTTCGTGCTCGCGCTTTTCGCCGTCGCACAAACGGAGCGACGCACGAACATGGGAAAAATCCGGGGACTTTGTTCCGCGCACACTCTCAATTGTCCGGCAACCGCTCGCTGATGTTCGCTTGCCTTCGAAAGCAGACAAATAGCGCACATCTGGTCGCTCGCGGCTACGACACAATTGAGTGCCGATAAGCCCCCTGGTAGCATCGCGCGGCCCCGATCACGCCCTCTCT
>VAZL01000432.1 GCA_005883445.1 Alphaproteobacteria bacterium
GCGAACATCGCGTACCTCGCCGAGCAGGGCAAAAAGCTCGCCGCCGAGCACAGCCGCACGTTGAGCGCGATCGAGCAGCAATACGGCGTGCCGGGAAATGTCCTGCTCGCGATCTGGGGCCGTGAGACCGCGTTCGGCGGCTACAGGCTACCGAAGAACGCCATCACCGTGCTGGCCACGCAGGGCTATTACGGGCGGCGGAAGGATTTCTTCCGGCAGGAGCTGCTCTACGCGCTCAAGATGCTGGAGGAGGGCCACGTCAAGCTCGCGGATATGCGCAGCTCCTGGGGCGGCGCCATGGGCCTCACCCAGTTCCTTCCCTCCGAATTTTACAAATACGCCGTCGATTTCGACGGCGACGGCAAGAAGGATATCTGGAGATCGGTGCCCGATGCGCTCGCCTCCGCCGCGCAGCAGCTCGTCGGCAAGGGTTGGCAGCGCGGCACGCACTGGGCCTATGAGGTGCGCGCCCCGCAGGGCGTGGACTGCACCATCGGCGTCCCCGAGGTCACGCGTCCGCTCGGCGACTGGCTCAAACAGGGATTTGTGCTCGCCTATGGCCGCAAACCCACCGCGGCGGAACTCAACGAGCCGGCGTCGCTGCTCCTGCCGGAAGGCACCTACGGGCCGGCGTTCCTCACTCTCAAGAACTATTACGTCATCAAGGAATACAACTTCTCCGATCTCTACGTGCTGTTCGTCGGCCATTTGAGCGAGCGCATCTCCGATCCGCGTCGGTTCGAGACGCCATGGAGCAAGAACACCCAGCTGCGCACCGCCCAGGTCGAAACGATGCAGCGCACCCTCACCAAGCTCGGCCTCTACAAGGACAAGATCGACGGCAAGGCCGGCATGCTCACGCGTTCGGCGCTCGGCGCCTATCAGAAGGCGAACCGGCTCAAGGTCGATTGCTGGCCGACCGCGGCGGTGCTCGACGACATGCAGAAGAGAGCGGCGAAAAACTGAAAGCTCGAACGGGAGCGCAGCGGACTCGCGTCGCTCTCGTAACGCGCGCGGCAAACGAAAACCCGGCGGGTTGCGCACCCGCCGGGTTTTTGATCTTGCAGCGTCGGATCGTGCGACGCGGTTTACTGACAGACCGCCACCGGGCGACCGCGCCAGCCGATCACGTTGCCGTACATGTCGTAGACGGGCATGCGCGTCCAATAGCATCCCGGCCCGGGCAGCGGTGCCGCATAGGCGGGATAGACCACGTAGCCCGGTGCGGGCGCTACATAGGCCGGCGGCGGCGCCGCATTGGCGATCGCGTTGCCGACGATGGCGCCGGCGACGAAGCCGCCGACCGCGCCCGCGCCAACCGCGCATCCCCAGCAGCCGGCGTCCGCTGGCGTCGGCGCAGCGGCGATTGCAGTTGCCACGGTCGCGGCCGCAGCCAAGGTAGAAAGTGTCTTCTTCATCAGCGTCTCCTTAAGCGTCGGCGGGTGCCGAGCGTCAAGCGTCGGCGAGTGCCGAGCGCAGTTCCAGTGTTGCGATGTGCGAATAGCCCCGACTGAGCCAAACCCCGATTCAGCCGGGGCAACATCATCCGGTTAATTTGTCGGAATTTGGTCAGTCTTGGGACGGCTCGAGAGCCGTTTGGAGCGCAAAAAAGGCGGCGCTCGCAGAGCAAGCGCCGCTCTGTCGGTTTCAAATAGGGACTGCAACCGCTCAGCACACGCGATAGCGGTAACCATACCGCCAGCGCAGGCAGTTGTAGTATGGGCGCGGCGCGTAGGCGTAGCCGTAATAGGCCGGCCGCACATAACTGTAGGAGTAGGCCGGCGCGTAGTAGCCGTAGTAGCCGGCCGGATAGTACGAGTACGCCGGATAATATCCGCCGTAATACCCGCCGTAATAGTACGGCCTTGCAAGCGCGCCGCCGACGATGGCCCCGACGGCGAAGGCGCCGAGGGCCGGGCCCCACCAGCCCCAGCGGGCATCTGCCGTGGTCGGGGCGGCCACCGTCGCGACACCGATCGTTGCCGCCGCGGCAACAGCGGTCAGGGTTTTTCTCATGGCGTCACCTCAGTCATGGAGTCGAAGGGTAGCGGTCAACGTGACCCTTCATCGAATGGTTCCATGCCGATGCTGAACGCGGGCTGAACGGCTGCTTACGCCTGCCTGAATGCCACCACCTGCGAACGCTCCCGCTGCACTGCCGCATCGGTCAGCGCCTTGTTTTGTCGCAGGCGCCGCGGATTTTGCTCACGCCGCATCCGCGTTAGTGTTGCTTTGTTGGTAGAGGAGACGAGCGTGCGCACCAGACGGGATGTGCTCGCCACTGTGGGCCTTGCTGTCATCGCCGGCGCGCGCTGGGCGCGGGCGCAGGACGGCTATCCGGAGCGGCCGATCCGCATCCTCGTCGGCTATCCCGCGGGCGGCGGGGTGGACATCGTGGCGCGGCTCTTCGCCGAGCCGATGAAAGCGGCGCTCGGGCAATCCGTTATCGTCGAGAACCGCGCCGGCGCGAGCGGGATGATCGCCGCCGCGGCCGTCGCGAAGTCGCCGCCCGACGGTCTCACGCTGCTGATGGCGGCCTCGGGCGAGGTCGCGATCAACCAACATCTCTACAAGGACAAGATGAGCTATGATCCGCCGCGCGAGCTCGTCGCGGTCGCGCTCATCGGCATCGTGCCGTGCGTGGTGGTGGTCGCAACCGCTACGCCGGTGCGCACCGCCGCCGAGTTGATCGCCTACGCGCGCGCCAATCGCGGCAGGCTCTCCTTCTCCTCCTCCGGCATCGGCAACCCGCAGCACCTCGCCGGCGAGTTGATGAACAGCATGGCCGGCACCGACGTGCTGCACGTGCCCTATCGCGGTGCGGCGCCGGCCGTCACTGACGTTGCGACCGGTGCCGTCACCATGAGCTTTTCCAGTCTCGCCGCCGCGCTGCCGCTGATCCAGGACGGTCGGCTGCGCGCCGTCGCCGTCACCTCGCGCGAGCGCATGCCGCAGTTGCCCGATGTAGCCCCGCTCGCCGAGGCAGCGGTTGAGCTCAAGGGTTACGAGCTGCTCAACTGGTTCGGGCTGTTCGCGCCCGCCGCCACGCCGAGCGCGATCGTCGCCCGCCTCAACGAGATCGTGGTGACGGGCCTGCGCGACCGGGCGATCTCGCAGACGCTGGACGCCCAGGGCATCGTGCCGCGCATCATGACTGCGGCGCAGTACCGCGAGTTCGTTGCGGCGGAGACGGAGAAATTCGGCAAGATCGTTGCGCAGGCCAACATCAAAGTGGAGAATTGATTCAAAGAACACGACGGGGAGGAAGAATTGCCCAAGATCGAGCGGCGGACGTTTATCAAACGCGCGGCAGCAGGGGGCATCGCGCTGCTTGGTCCGAACGCGGCACGCGCGCAAAGCACGACCGAGACCACGTGGCCCAATCGGCCGGTGCGCTTCATCGTGCCGCTTGCGCCCGGGGGCGGACTGGATTTCGTCGCGCGTGTCGTCGGCGAATCGGTATCGCGCGCGATCGGCCAGCAAATCGTGATCGAGAACCGCACGGGTGCGGGCGGGACCATCGGCATCGAGACGGCGATCAAGAGTCCGCCCGACGGTTACTCGGTGCTCGTCACCAACGATAACGTGGCGAGCGCTCCGCATATCTTGAAGTTGGGCATCGACTACCTGAAAGAGTTGGTGCCGGTCATACAACTGGCGCGCCAGCCGCTGGCGCTCGCTGCTCATCCCTCGCTTGCGGTGAGCTCGGTCGCGGAATTGATCGAGACGGCGAAGCGGCAGTCGGGACTGGGCTGCGCGACCTCAGGCGCGGGTTCAAACCAGCACGTGCTGTTGGAATGGTTCGCGCAGATGGCGGACATCAAGCTCGACCACGTTCCCTATCGCGGCGCCGGCCAGGCGATCAACGATCTGATCGCCGGCCACGTTCGCGTCGCCTTTCTCGGCCCGACGGCGCTCATCCCGCATTACAAATCCGGAAACTTGCGCCTGTTGGCGCAATCGTCCGAAACGCGCTCGCCGAACCTGCCCGAAGTGCCGACGCTGCAGGAGGCAGGCTTCAAAGGCCTTGTCCTCGACACGTGGTACGCCGCCTTCGTGCCCCTGGGAACGCCGCCGTCGGCCATCGCGCGCCTCAACACCGAGATGGACAGGGCGCTCGCGGATCCTGCGACCGCCAAGAGCCTGCTGCAATCAGCGACCGAGCCGGTCGGCGGCGGCGCAGAACAACTCGCGCGCGTTGCGCGCGCCGATTCCGAAAAATACGAACGCCTCGCGCGCGAGCTCAATATCAAGGCGAACTAGATCAGCCGATGCGCTGGTGTCGAGGCGGCAGGGTGGTAAGCTTCGACCGGGCGGCAGACTAGGCGCCGTCATAGCGCGCGAATGGAGGGCGGCGTCATGCGGACAGGCAACGAGCGCAGGGATTTCATCAAGCAGGGTCTCTTCCTCGCCGGGGCAGCAGGTGTCCTCGCCCCCGGCTTGGCGCCGATCGCTGCCCGTGCCCAAGTCGTGAGCAAGCCGGTGCGCAGGCCGGATCGCTACGAGGACTCGTTTATTTTCGAACGAAAGCCGTATACGTGGCCGGGCAACAAGACGCTTGCGATCTGGATCGCCCCCAATGTGGAGGTTTGGAACTATGATTCCCCCGTGGGGGTCGGTGTTTCTCCGAACAGCGGCAACATCGTGCCGGACGTCATCAACTACGGCTGGAGAGAGTACGGCCTGAGAGTCGGCCTTTGGCGTTTCGCCGACGTGTTCGACGCGGCCGGCGTCAAGGCGACTGTGGCCTTGAATTCATTGGT
>VAZL01000433.1 GCA_005883445.1 Alphaproteobacteria bacterium
TGCTGGTAATGTCCGATCGCCGGCCCCATCTGGCGCAGCCGCCGATAGGCATAGCCAATGTAGTTCTGGATGTCGGCGTTGCGCGGATCGCGTAACGCGGCGGATTTCAGCACCGCAATAGCACCATCCCAGTCCTCGGCGACCACCGCTTTCTTGCCGGCGGCGAACTCGGGGTCGAGCTTCGCCCAGTCGGCATCCGGCATCGCGACCGTCATGGTACAGATCGGCCACTCTTCGAACGCGGGTTTGGCGTCTGCAGTTTGCTCCGGTCCGCCGGACCGCAACCCTATCGCGGTCTGCCACAGCGAGGGACTGACTGTGTAAGCGACAACGCCAGCGAACAGCGCGCCGAGGATAGCAGACACCGTCATCGTACGGATCATTCTCGTCTGCCTATTCTTGATGATGGCCCGGCAGCGCCTCCCTCGCATGCGATCTCGCTGCGCACAGCCATCTTATTATCATTGCCGCGCCAGGAACGCCTTGGCCTCCCGCACCTCCTGCCGCTCGGCATCCGCGTTCTTGGCAAGGTTTACCAGCTTGCCAAAATACTCAGAGGCCTGCGTTCGGTTGCCCATCGCATCGGCCGCGCGTGCGGCACCCCAGAAGGCGCGGTAGCGGTTGGGTGTGTGCTTGAGCGCGGCCTCGTATTCCTTCAGCGCCGGCGCGGGCTGGCCGACTTCCAGCAGCAGTTCGGCCAGCATCTCGCGCAGCGGATAGAGGCGGTTTTCCATGATCACGTTCTTGATGCTGCCGTCCTCGCCATCCGCGGCCGCACGCATGAACCGCACCGCTTGGTCGCGCGCGCCTTCCTTCGCCGCGATCCAGGCGGAAATAGCCAGCATCTGCTCCTCGGTGCGATCGGCCCAGTAGGACTGATCGGCGCGTTGCAGCGCCGTGCGCAGCGCCTTCATGGCCTCGATCTCCTGCTTGGCGCCAGCAACGTCGCCGCTGCGCGCCATGCCGAGGCCGCGGGTGAACCGATAGAGCGAATCCGCTATCGGCACCGTGGTGGTGTTCATCGGCATCGCCGCAGCGCCTTGCCAATCGCCGCGGTCGAGCAGATAGCGCGTCTCCATCAGCGCCTTCGCCACGAAGTTGCCGAAGCCGCTCGGACGATCGCCGCGCGGCGGCGTTGCAATCGCCTTGTCGATCAGCGCCTTCGCCTTGACGTCCTGCGCCAGTTGCAGGTGTGCATACACGGTGAAATCGGCGGCGTGGTAGTAGTCGGGCTGGATTTCCATCGCGGATGTATTCGAGGCGATCGACTCCTCCCACATCCCCACCATCGAATAGATGTGCGATGGCATGTGACGCGCGTGCGGGACCGCCGGCGCGATGCCTCCGTAGCGCTTGGCCGCTGCGATGCCGCGCTCCGCGAGCGGCGGAAAGTCGTAGGCGTGAATGATGAAGTGCGAGACGCCAGGATGCTGCGGGTTCTGCTCGAACAGTTTTTCCAGGATGGCGACCGACTTGAGCTGGTTTCCGTAGCTCATGTCGGTCTTCGAGGCCGACGCCTGCAAGGTCAGCGCATAGAAAACCTGTACCTCGTAGTCGTCGGGGTAGCGCTGCGCCATCTGCTCCATCGCGCTGTTATAGGTGCGCAGGCGGGTCTCGACGTCGGTCTTGTCATGATCGCGGTAGTAAGCGCGAATCGCGTCGATCCAGCCGCGCTCGCGATCCGTCTTCGCGCCAATCTCGCGCGCCTTCTCCAGCGCAACCCAGGCCGCGTTGGCATTCTCGCGCGACGGCGGCCTGCCCAGCGAGTTGCCGAGCAAATCCATCGCAATGCCCCAATAGGCGATTGCGCAACTGGGATCCTGCTGGAGGACGCCCTCAAACACTCTGCGCGCGACCAGGAACCAGTAGGAATGGATCATCGCGACACCGCGCTCGAACTCCGCCTGCACCTTCGGATCGCAGGAGGTCGGGAAGCTCAGCGTACCAAGCTTCTCCTCCTGCTGCTGGGCGAAGGCGCCGGAGGCGAGCGCCGCCGTGATTAGACCTGCGGCGCACAGCGTCCGTCGAGATTGCCTCTTCATCGCGCGCTCCTTCGGTTGGCCGATAAGGGCCGTAATGGCAGGCTGAAGCTGTGTTGACGATCGTCGATCAAAACGGGTGTGGCAGCGTGGCTGCCACGCCCGTCAGTTCAAATCAGAACCCCGCTGAATAAGATGGGCTAGAAGGGGTAACCCTCAAGCCTTGGCGTGTTGGGCTTCCACTCATGCAGCTTGGCGTAATCATCGCCAATCGGCATCTTGACCTTCGGCAGACTCTGATTGTCGAGGACTTCGTCCTCCGGGATCACCTTGTTCAAGAAGAGCAGGTAGGCCGTCAGCGAATAGACCTCATTGGCGGTGAGAGTCCCCTCATTCCCGGCAGGCATGCCGCGATTGATGTAATCCCACACCGTCGTCGCAAACGGCGAGCGCAGTGGCAGGATGCGCTCCCGTTGCCAGATGGGAACATCCTGGCCTTTTTTCGATTGCAACTCGGGCGCCATCCCCCCTAGGCCCGCTGGGCCATGGCAGGCGATGCACCCCTTCTGCTCAAAGACCTGTGCGCCCTCCTTGGCGGTGCCGCGGCCGGGAGGGAGCTCCTCTCCCGTAGGACCGATCGAGATATCCATGCGGCGGATTTCTTCTGCGGTCGGAGTGCGTCCTACGCCATATGTGGGCGACTGCGCGAACGCGGGGCTCCCCAGGAGCAGCAGAATCGTGACAAGCCTAAGCGAGCCCATTGGTCACGCTCCCGTCCTTGGCGATCTTCCAGGGCATAACGCTGTTGTCGAGCCCGGGCACTCGGTAATTTCGCTCCACAGGCACGTTCCACCACTGGGCGATCTGCTCTCGCAGCGCCTGCACCTGCCCGATCTCGTCGGTGGCGCGCGAAAGAATCTCGGTCGCGTTTCCATCCCAAGTCCACTGATAGCCGAACCGGACGTGCGCCATGCGTTGTGGTGTCGTCTTGAGCTCGGCGAGGTTCCACTTCTTCCCGCCATCGGTGGATACCTCCACGGTACGAATGGCGCCCCCGCCGGACCAGGCCAGCCCGCTGATCTCGTAGAATCCGCGGCCGGGCAGCTGCTGTCCGCCGGACGGGTACGTGATGACCGACTTGGGTCCGATCTGTTCGCTGAGCGCAGCCTCTTTCGGATCCTCACGGAGATGCCCGAAGTCGTTGTAGTTCATGTAATACCGGTCGACGACCTTGATGCGCCGCAGATACTTGGTGTGGAAGATTCCCTCGAAGCCGGGGGGGATTATGCGCACTGGAAACCCTTGCTGCGGCCGCAAGGCCTCGCCGTTCATGCCGTAGGCGATCAGGCAGTCGTCCATCGCTTTGGCGATGGGCATGCTCGAGGCGCCCTTCACTTCCTCGGCGCCTTCAGCGACGAACCATGTCGCGCTGCCCTTCAGGCCGCACTCCTTGAGCAGCGTTGAAAGGAGTACGCCGGTCCATTCGGCGCAACTGGTCATCCCGTGCGTTTCCTGCACGGTCTTTTGTCGCGGAGTGTGCCGGTTTCCCGCACACTCGATGAAATGCAACCGGGTGACTGACGGGAAGCGCTTCAAGTCATCCATGGTGAGGGTCAGGGGCTGATCCACCAGGCCGTGAATCGTCAGAGTGTGCAGCTTGGGATCGATGTCCGGCATGTAGGAGCCGCGGGTCGTCGCCACATAGTGGAGCGACGATGGCGTGATCACGCCAACAGAATCCTGCAGCGGCGAGGCCACGTGGAACACCTTCCCGAACAAGTCGGGTGAAGGCCTGCCGCCGGGGGGGTGCTGTATGCGCACCGAGGTCACGTAACGGGAGCGCTGGCCGTATTCGACCAACTCCTTGCTGCCCAGGATCATCGGAGAAGCGTTTTGGCTGCCCGGGGTCATCGGATGGTCGTGTGCTTGTGCCTGGCTCGATGCTAACTCTCCCAACGTGACCCCACCGGCCAACGCGGCGCCGCCCTTGAGGAGTTCCCTGCGGCTAGTTCGTTCCGAACCCATCAGTCCCTCCTTCGAAAAATGACACGGCGACGGAATCACGTCCTCGCGGACGAGAGTATACGCGGCCTTGCCAAATCTGGCCAGTTCTGAGCAGGGCGTTGCGGATTTTGAAGCGCCAACCTGGTTCGCCGTCTTCCTGCCGCGTGGCGCGTCGGAGCCGATCTTCCGCAAGCTCAACCAAGCAGCGTTCGCAACCGCGGATACGCCGTCCGTGCAAGAGCGTCTGCATGTGTTAGCTAGCCGATGGTGGAAGGATGAGCTTACCGATTACAATCCGGCTGAACTTACGGGCAACCGCAAAATTGGTAGTGTTCGCTACGAATTTAGGGTTCATTCGGGAATTCGGCATTGCCGTGCACGACCACCTCATCGTCGGCAAAGACGGCCACGCGAGTCTGAAGGCGCTGAAGCTGATGTGACTCGAGGTCGCGGAGAAATGCCTGCCCCGTCACGGTTTGTGATTGCAACTCAACGAAATACGCCTAGGCTAAACCAGAAGGGACACGGCTCCCTTCCGCAGTAGTCTCCACAGATCGGACCGATGCCTAAGAATGTCGTCGTCTGCTGTGATGGAACCGCGAACGAGTTCGCGCGGGACAGAACAAACGTCGTCAAACTCTTTTACACGCTGATTCACGATCCGTCCCGACAGGTGGCGTTTTATCACCCCGGCTTGGGCACAATGGAGGCTGCGGGCGCGCTCACCACGTTGAGCCGCAAGCTCACCAAATTGGCCGGGCTGGCAATCGGTTACGGCCTCGAAACGGATATTCGAGACGCGTACGTCTTCCTCATGAACTATTTTGAGGAAGGCGATCGGCTCTTCCTGTTCGGCTTCAGCAGGGGCGCGTACACGGCACGCGCCGTTGCCTCGCTCCTTCACATGTACGGCCTGATCCGCAAAGGAGACGAACCGCTCGTGCCGTATGCCATCCGCATGCAGATGGCCATAAACGTGTAGCCCATATTTCGTAGGCGTATGGGACACCGTGAGTTCCGTAGGCTGGATCGAAAACCCCCTCCGACTACCCTACACCGCAAACAACCCGGATATTCAAATTGGCCGGCATGCGATAGCGATCGACGAACGACGCGCGTTCTTCCGGCCAAATCTCTGGCGCCCGACCGCAACCGGGGGACCGAGAGACCTCAAGCAAGTTTGGTTCCCCGGCGTCCATTGCGACGTCGGTGGCGGTTATCCGGAGGCGGAGAGCGGCTTGTCGAAAGTCGCTCTCGAATGGATGCTGCGAGAGGCGGCTTCAGCCGGCCTGCTGACCGAGCCAGCCAAGGTGAACAGGGTGCTGGGACGCTCGGGCGACGAATACGTTCCTCCCAATCCCAAAGCCGCTATGCACGAGTCGCTCACTGCGGCCTGGTGGGGCGCCGAGTTCATCCCAAAGAGATACTACAACTGGGACCGTCATCGGGAAGAACGAGGCATGAATCTGTTTCGTCGGCGCACGATTCCCGATGGTTCGATGATCCATGACGCCGCATATCAACGCGGGGCGGACTACCAGAAGCTCTTGCCCGCGCATGCCATCCGCGTGAGTTAGGGCGGCGCCGCGCGCACAGGCTAACGCCGGGAGGCCAAGACGAACCGCCGTGCATCATCGAAATGCCGGCACCGTTATGGACTGGCGGCGCCGGCCCCATGTCCCGTGCCCGGCGTCGAACACGCCGGCGCAGGCCGCGCCGCAGTCGACGCAGCGGCCATCGGCGGAGAGATTCCACGCGGTGAGATCGTACCAGTCGCGGCCGATGAGGGTCGCGCCGCAGCCGTGGCAATACGTGCTCTGGCCCGCGCCATCGTGGATATTGCCGGTATAGACGTAACGCAGACCCGCCTCGAGCGCGATGCGCCGCGCCATCTGCAGCGTCGCCGGGGGCGTCGCAGGCGTCTCCGTCATCTTCCAGTCGGGATGAAAGGCGGTGAAGTGCAGCGGCACGTCGGGGCCGAGATGCTCCATCACCCAGCGGCTCTCCGCCTCGATTTCCTCAGGCGAGTCGTTCTCGCCCGGAATGAGCAACGTCGTGATCTCGAACCAGACGTCGGTCTCGTGCTCGAGGTACTCGAGCGTCTCGAGCACGGGGTCAAGCTTGCCCGAGCACAACGTCTTGTAGAACCCCTCGGTGAATCCCTTGAGATCGATGTTGGCGGCGTCCATGTGGCGGAAGAATTCGATCCGCGGCTCACGCGCGATGTAGCCGGCGCTCACCGCCACCGTCTTGATCCCGCACGCGCGGCAGGCCTGCGCCACGTCCACCGCGTATTCCAGAAAGATCACGGGGTCGTTGTAGGTGAATGCGACCGAGCGGCAGCCGCTTCGCACCGCCGCTTGCGCGATCGCCTCCGGCGAGGCGCG
>VAZL01000434.1:0-1472 GCA_005883445.1 Alphaproteobacteria bacterium
AACCCGACCGAGAACCATCCGGTCGCCGCCACGTTCTTCAAGCAGGCGGCCAAACGCGGGGCGCAACTCATCGTCATGGATCCGCGCGGCCAAGCGCTCAAGCGCCACGCCGCTCACATGCTTCAGTTCAAGCCCGGCACCGACGTCGCGATGCTCAACGGCATTCTCAACGTGATCGTGACCGAGGGGCTCTACGACCGCCAATACGTCGAGGCGCAGACCTCGAACTTCAAAGCCTTCGCCGAGCACATCAAGGAGTTCACGCCGGAGGAGATGGCGCCGATCTGCGGAATTGCGGCCGATACGCTGCGCACGGTCGCGCGCAGCTATGCGCGGGCGAAGTCGGCGATCGTCTTCTGGGGCATGGGCGTGTCGCAGCACGTGCACGGCACGGACAATGCGCGCTGCCTGATCGCGCTCGCTTTGATCTGCGGGCAGATCGGACGGCCGGGTACGGGGCTGCATCCGCTGCGCGGGCAGAACAACGTGCAGGGCGCGTCCGACGCCGGTCTCATCCCGATGTTCTTCCCGGACTATCGGTCGGTGGAGAATGCCGAGATCCGCGCCAGCGTGGAAAAAGCCTGGGGCACGACGCTCGATCCCAAGCGCGGCCTCACCGTGGTCGAGATCATGAAGGCGGTGCATGCCGGCGTGATCAAGGGCATGTACGTCTTGGGTGAGAATCCGGCGATGTCGGACCCCGACCTGAATCACGCGCGCGAGGCGCTCGCACATCTCGAGCATCTCGTGGTGCAGGACATCTTCCTCACCGAGACCGCCGCCTACGCCGACTTGATCCTGCCGGCCTCGGCCTGGCCCGAGAAGGACGGCACGGTGACCAATACCAACCGCCAGGTGCAGATGGGGCGTCGCGCGCTGCCGCTGCCGG
Organism: Alphaproteobacteria bacterium; assembly: GCA_005883445.1. Lineage (GTDB taxonomy): Bacteria > Pseudomonadota > Alphaproteobacteria > Rhizobiales > Xanthobacteraceae > VAZQ01. The sequence goes on from VAZL01000434.1 coordinate 890, forward strand.
GCGAGGCCAGGCTCGATTGGTGGATCACCCAGGAGATCGCGCGCCGCATCGGGCTTGCCTGGAACTACCAACATCCGAGCGAGATCTACGCCGAGATGGCCTCGCTGATGCCCGCGCTCGACAACATCTCGTGGGACCGCATCGAGAAGGAGAGCGCCGTCACTTACCCTTCCGATGCGCCGGACAAGCCCGGGCACGACGTGGTGTTCGGCGATCGCTTCCCGACGCAAGACGGTCGCGGCAAGATCGTGCCGGCCAAGATCCTGCCGCCGGACGAGCGGCCCGATGCCGAGTTTCCGTTCGTGCTCTCGACCGGCCGCCAGCTCGAGCATTGGCACACCGGCGCCATGACCCGCCGCGCCTCGACGCTCGACGCGCTCGAGCCGGGCGCGGTCGCCAACCTCTCGCGCGGCACCATCGCCAAGCTCGGCATCGAGGCCGGCGACATGGTGCGAGTGACGACCCGGCGCGGCACCATCGAGCTCATCGCGCGCCAGGACGACGCCATTCCCGACGGCGTCGTGTTCATCCCGTTCGCGTTCGTGGAGGCGGCGGCGAACCTGCTCACCAATCCCGCGCTCGA
>VAZL01000434.1:1679-7623 GCA_005883445.1 Alphaproteobacteria bacterium
AAGACGGCGCAGCCCGGGAGGACGCTATGGCTCAACGAAAATCGCTGAACGTGAACGGCAAGGCGGTCCGGATCACCATCGACGATCCCGACATGCCGCTGCTTTATGCGCTGCGCGATAACCTCGCGCTGCACGGCCCGCGCTTCGGCTGCGGGCTGGCGCAATGCGGCGCCTGCACGGTCCACGTCGACGGCAAGGCGGTACGCTCATGCGTCACGCCGCTATCGTCGCTCACCGCCCAGCAGAAGGTGGTGACGCTCGAGGGTCTCGGCACGCCGCAACGGCTGCACCCGGTGCAGCGCGCCTTCATCGAGGAACAAGCGGTGCAATGCGGCTACTGCATCAACGGCATGATCATGGAGTCCGCCGCGTTCCTCGCCAAGACCAAGAAACCGACCGAGGCGCAAGTGAAGGATGCGCTCGCCAACAACCTGTGCCGCTGTGGGACCCATGCCCGCATCGTCAAGGCGGTCATGCGCGCGGCCGGTGCGTGAGGGGAGGTAGCCATGACGATTCACGCTTCTCGACGCGACGTGCTCAAGGGCGGCGGCGCGCTCGTCGTCAGCTTCTCGCTCGCCGGCGCGCTCGGCGAGGCGCTCGCCCAGGGCGCCAAGCCGCTCGCGCTCACCGAGGTCGACTCCTTCCTGGCGATCGATGCCGGCGGCGTGGTGACGCTCTATAGCGGCAAGGTCGATCTCGGAACCGGCGTCGCGACCGCGCTGCCGCAGATGGTCGCCGACGAGCTCGACGTGCCGCTCGACCGGGTCAAGCTCGTGCAGGGCGATACCGCGCTCACGCCCGACCAGGGCACCACCTGGGGCAGCCTCTCGATCCAGATCGGAGGCATGCAGCTGCGCAACGCGGCGGCGACGGCCAAGGCCGCGCTACTCGATGAGGCGGCCAAACGCCTGGGTGCCAAGCAGGACGAACTCAAGGTCGTCGACGGCGTGGTCAGTGCCGGCAACAAACGGGTGAGCTACGGCGAGCTGGTCGGAGGGAAGTCGTTCGCGCTCAAGCTCGATCACGCCAAGCCCGCCGCCGGCAAGGACCCCAAGGACTACAAGCTTGTGGGCAAGCCGGTGCCGCGCGTCGATATCCCGGACAAAGTGATGGGACGTTTCACCTACATGCAGGACTTCCGCGTGCCCGGCATGCTGCATGGGCGCGTCGTGCGCCCGCCGGCGATCGGCGCCACGCTCGAAAGTGTCGATGAGGCTTCGATCAAGGACGTTGTCGGGGTGGTCAAGGTCGTGCGGGAGGGCAATTTCCTCGGCGTCGTTGCTGAGAGTGAGTGGGGTGCGATCAAGGCGGCGGAGAAGCTCAAGGCATCGTGGTCGAAATCGCAGACGCTGCCGGACGCCGCCAAGCTGTGGGATGAAGTGCGCGCGAGCAAGGTCGCCAAGGACGAGGTGACGAGCAACGTCGGCAATACCGCTGACGCGATGGGCCAAGCGGGGGCCGAGTTCAAGGACGGCAAGCTGACGTCCTGGTCGGCCTCGCAAGCGACCCACAATCTGCGCAAGCAGCTCGCCACCATGTTCAGCATGCCCGCCGACAGCGTGCGCTGCATCTATATCGAAGGCTCCGGCTGCTATGGCCGCAACGGGCATGAGGATGCGGCGGCGGACGCGGCGCTGCTGGCGAAAGCGGTCGGGCGGCCTGTGCGGGTGCAATGGTCGCGCGCCGATGAGCACGGCTGGGACCCCAAAGGTCCGCCGACGCTCGTCGATCTGCGTGCCGCCGTCGACGGCGCCGGCGCGGTAACCGCCTGGGAATCGGAGTTCTTCATTCCGCAGCAGACCGCCGGCAGCTTCAACGTGCCGCTGGTCGCCGCTACGCTTACGGGCATGCCGGCTGGCGATGACATCGCGCCCGGCAACATTTTCCAGAACTCGGCGATCCCCTACAAACTCGCCAACGTCAAGACGGTCTGCCGCCGGCTCGCAACGACGCCGTTCCGCCCCTCCTGGATTCGCACGCCGGGGCGGATGCAGAACACTTATGCCAACGAGTGCTTCATCGACGAGCTCGCCGCGGCGGCGAACGCCGACCCCGTCGAGTTCCGGCTGAAGTATCTCGACCCCAACGACAAGCGCGGCATCGAAGTGCTCAACCGCGCCGCCGCCTTGGCGAAATGGGACAAGCGGCCTTCGCCCAGGCGCGACCAGCGCGGCGACGTAGTCACCGGCCGCGGCGTCGCCTATTGCAAATACGAGCTGGCGCGCACCTATATCGCGGCGGTGGCCGAGGTCGAGGTGAAGCGGTCGAGCGGCGACATCCGGGTGACGAAATTCTACCTCGCGCACGATTGCGGTCAGATCATCAATCCCGATGGGCTCAGGAACCAACTCGACGGCAACGTCATCCAGACCATCAGCCGCACCTTGATCGAGGAGCTCAAATACGACCGATCCGCGGTGACGAGCCTCGACTGGGAGAGCTATCCCATCCTGCGGTTCCCCCAAATTCCGGAGCTGGTCTACGACCTGATCGACCGCCCGAACGAGCGCCCGTGGGGCGCCGGCGAGCCCTCCGCATCGGTCGTGCCGCCGGCGATCTCGAACGCGGTGTTCGACGCGATCGGCGTGCGGCTGCGCTCCGTGCCCTTCACGCCGGACAAGGTGACGGCAGCGATGAAGGGGGCGGCGTGATGCGCCGCCATCGTTTGAGCTAAACCCTGTCCGGCCGAAGTGGGTCATAGCCGACTTCGGCCGCTCTAGACACGATGGCAACGCCCGAGGTGCTCAGACGCGAAATCAAGGCGCTGGCGTTCGACCAGTACGGCACCATCGTCGATATGCAGACGGGGTTGACCGAGGCCGTCACGCCGTTCCTCAAGCGCAAGGGCTGGGACGGCAAACCGAATAGCTTCGTTACCTGGTGGCGCCGCACGCACTTCGAGAACTCGATGATCGACGCGCTGTGCGATCGCGGGCATACGCCCTATCGGCAGATCGGACAGCGCGCGGTCGCTTACGTGATGGATCGCTGCGGCATCGGCTACACGGCGGACGAGGTGCGCTCCCTCGTGAGCGCGATCGAGAAGCTCAAGCCGTTTCCCGATGTCGTGGCGGCGCTCGCGAAGCTTCGGGCGAAGGGATACGCGCTGGCGATTCTATCGAACGGCGATCGCGACATGCTCAAGGCCGCCGGCCCGCACATCGGCTTTGCGTTCGATCACGTCATCTCGGTCGAGGAGGCCGGCTATTTCAAGCCGCACTGGAAAACCTACGCCAAGGCCGCCGAGATCATCGGGCAGGACCCCTCCAGCATTCTCTTCGTCGCCAATCACGCCTTCGACTGCATCGGGGCAAAATCTTACGGCATGCGGACGGCGTTCATCGACCGGCGCAAGCGGCCGTTCGGGCAAAGCCCGCATCAGCCCGATCTGGTGGTGGCCGATTTCGCCGAACTCGCCGCGGTCATGGCTTGAGTTTGCCTCGCCGCTTGCTTTTGCGCGTGTCCATCGCCATGGTGCGGCCATGACCATCGCCACGAGCGAGCGTGATCTCGCCGTCGTCCGTCACGACTGGACGCGCGGTGAGGTGCGCGCGCTGTTCGAGCTTCCCTTTCCCGAATTGATCTTTCGCGCGCAGCGCATTCATCGCCTGCATTTCGATCCCACCGAGGTGCAGATTTCGACCCTCATCTCGATCAAGACCGGCGGCTGCCCGGAAGACTGCGCCTATTGCCCCCAGAGCTCCCACTACCAGACGTCGGTCAAGGCGGAAAAGCTGATGCGCCTCGACGCCGTCGTCGCCGAGGCGCGGGCGGCGAAAAGCGCAGGCGCGAGCCGCTTCTGCATGGGCGCGGCCTGGCGCGAGCCGAAGGACCGCGACCTCGACCAGGTGTGCGAGATGGTCGCGGGCGTCAAAGCGATCGGGCTCGAGACCTGCGCCACGCTCGGCATGCTCACGCAGCGCCAGGCGCGGCGTCTCAAGGCCGCCGGCCTCGACTACTACAACCACAACCTCGACACCTCGCCGGAATATTACGGCGCGATCATCACCACGCGCGCCTACCAGGACCGCCTCGACACGCTCGGCCACGTGCGCGACGCCGGCATCCACGTCTGCTGCGGCGGCATCGTCGGCATGGGCGAGAGTGCCGAGGATCGCATCGGCATGATCGTCACGCTCGCGAACTTGCCCGCGCATCCCGAAAGCGTGCCGATCAACATGCTGGTCAAGGTCGAAGGCACGCCGCTCGCAGGTGGAGCCCAGCTCGATCCACTTGAGTTTGTTCGCACCATCGCGGTTGCGCGCATCACCATGCCGCGGTCGGTGGTGCGGCTCTCGGCTGGCCGCGAGGACATGAGCGAGGAAACGCAGGCGCTCTGTTTTCTCGCCGGCGCGAACTCGATCTTCTACGGGCCGAAGCTGCTCACCACGCCCAATCCCGAGCGCGATCGCGACCGGCGATTGATGGGCAAACTCGGACTCGTGCCGATGGACTAGCGCGCGCTCATTAGCCACCCAGCCATAGCCGCTGATTGATGAAGGCGTGAATGAAATCCGGCGTCACTTCTTGGATGCGTCGGGAATGACGATCACTTGATCGTTGCGAACATCGAACGCCATGAGATCGGTGCCGAGCGCGAGAGGCCCGGAATATGCCGCACGCGTCGTGCGCTCGATGTCGGCGACCTTGGGTGCCGGATAGTCTGGCGAGCCCAAAAAGACGAGATGCGTGTAGGCGGCAAGCTTCGGCTTGACCCTTGCGAATAGCGAACCCGCCTCCTGCGGCGTGATGTGATGGGCCATGATGTATTTAACGATGGGCGTCTTGTCGTAGTATTCCTGATTCGCGATGGCGACCTCGTGCACCACGAGGGTTGCGCCTTGCGCGTGCTTCTCGAGGTTCTCGCTGTAGCGCGTGTCGCCGGACAGGATGACCGAGCGTCCCTCGTAGTCGATGCGATAGCCGTAGGCCGGCTTGATCAAAGCGCCGTGGTCGACTTCGAACGCGGTGACCGTCACGCCGTTCTTCTCATAAACGACGCCGTCGCTTGCATATTCTGACGCCGCGATCGCCACGCCTTCCATGGGATTTTTCTCGTCCTCGTAGCGGATGCGAATGTCATCGGCATAGGCGCGTTCGAGGTTTTGCATCAGCGACACGGTGCCTTTCGGTCCGATGACGCGGAACGGGCTCTGCCTGTTGCCGTAGTAGCGGCCGATCCAACCCGTGAGCCACAAGTCGGGGATGCCGGACGTATGGTCGGAGTGAAAGTGGGTGAGGAACACGGCATTCAACGTGCCCATGGACACGCCGATCTGATTGAGCCGGATGGTGGCTCCGCGACCGACGTCGAACAACAGCCGCTCTTTTCCCGCCTCCACCAGCGTCGCAGCGCCGAATCGATCGGTGGCGGGGAACGGCACGCCCGTCCCGAGCAGCGTCACCTTGAAGTCTTGCGCCCAGACTGCACACGTATATGCCGCAGACGTAAAGGCGAGACAGATCGACAAGATCGCAAAGCGCCGAGTGATTCCCATGTCCCGCCTCCATGCGTGCGCCGATGGAGCGAGCCTATCGAGCAACAGCTTGTGGCGTAAAGTGGCTCGGCTGAGCGCCGGCAGTGCCGCCTCCGCTACTTCACGACCAGCACCGGACACTGCGCCAGCTGCATGATGCGGTCGGCCCGGCTGCCGATCATGCGCTCGTACAATGCCGAATGGCCCTTCGCTCCGATGACGAGCAGATCGACCTTGAGCTCGGACGCGAGCCCAACGATGTCGCGCACCGGATGGCCGGCGACGACGTGGGTGTGAAGTTTGACGTTCTGCTCTTGCGCCATGGCGCGGGCGCGCTGCAGGACGGAGTGAAAGCGGCGCGAGGCGGTCCCCGTCTCTTCCCTGACTTCCTCGATGGCATGTAGTCGATCTCTTCGACCGACACCATGTGCAGTTCGGAATTGTTCTGCTTGGCCAGCGCGAGTGCC
>VAZL01000435.1 GCA_005883445.1 Alphaproteobacteria bacterium
GGCCGCGACGGGTTTCTTTTTCTTCGCAACCAGCTTTTTCGCCGGTGCCGCCGGCCGCAGGTCCACGCGAACCGGGTTGGGCGCGAGCCGCGGCGCAGCGGCGGCGCCGTCCGCCTCCGGACGCACCGACACGGTCTGCGGCTGATAACCGCTGAGCGCAAGCGTCACCGAGAACTCGCTACCGGGCTGGACTGAAAGCTTACAAGGCGTGCGACAGCTCTCGCCCAACGAGGTTTTTGCTTCCGCCCCCGGCGGCTCAGACTCGATGGCCAGCGTCTCGGGCTGCGGCGTCGACTTCAGGAAGTCCAGGCTGGGCATCGTTGCGGAACATGCGGCCAGCATGAAGCCACACGCCATGACGGCAATGACTCGGCTCATGATCGGATCCCCACCACCTGGGCGGCATAGGGCCGCCTCTCCCCCACAACACGGCCATAGAGGCGCGACCGCGCCCGTGCAACCTAGGGTTCGTTACCCCGTTTGCTACGGTTATCCTTGCTAAAGGCCCCCTAAGTATGGCGCCGATAAGGTAAAATACGATTAACGTCGTTCTACCGCGGTAGAGTTCCTCGCGCGCAGCAGGTCGAATACCGCGCTTGGTAGCTCGGCGAGGGCGCTGATGACCCGATCGGGCCCCAATTCGCTCACCGGGGTTTCGGCGTAGCCGTAGTCGACGGCAACGACAGGAACTCCGGCCGCGCGGGCCGTCGCAATGTCGCTGATCGAATCCCCGACCATCACGGCATGCGCAGGCTCGCCATCGGCTCGCGCGATCGTCCGCCGCAGCAAATCCGGGTGGGGTTTCTGCAACCCAAACGTGTCCGCCCCGCAAATGGCGGCGAAGCGATTGGACAGGCCAAGCGCGTCAAGGAGCCGCACCGAGAGCCATTCGAGTTTGTTGGTGCAGACCGCAAAACGGCAGCCGCCGGCGGCGAGCTCGTCGAGCGCCGCTTCGAGGCCGGGGAACGCTCGCGAGCGGTCGGCGATATGCGCGGCGTAGTGGTCGATGAAGCCTTTGACGAGCCCATCGACTGCGGGCGTGTCGAGCTTGCGCCCTTGCGCTGCCAGGGAGCGTTCGATCATCGATCGTGCGCCGCCGCCGACCAACTTGCGCGCCGTATCATAGGCGACCGGCGGCAGACCTTCGCGAGCGAAGATGATGTTGAGCGTGTCGGCGAGATCGGGCGCGCTGTCGACCAGCGTGCCGTCGAGATCGAAAACGACGGTTGGAGCAACCATCATCCGCGATCGCTACCGGGTGATGCGCGCCATGGCAAGGCTCGGTTTGATGCGGGTTCGATGGCGAATGCACTATGCTCTCGCGCTGAAGGGGGCTAGATAGACGCCGTCCTTGCTCCGATGCCGAGCCAATTGTCTCGATTGCGATGGATGTCGATGCTCAAAAACGTGCCGCCGCCGCCCGCGCCCTCGAATTCGTGCGTCCGGGCATGCGGCTTGGCCTGGGCAGCGGGTCGACCGCCAAGCATTTTGTCGAGCTTCTGGCCGAGCGGGTCCGCACTGGCCTCGACGTGATCGGTGTGCCCACATCGGAAGCGACCCGCAGCGACGCCGAGCGGCTGGGCGTGCCGCTCACCAATCTGGACGAGACCCCGCAGCTTGATCTTACCGTCGACGGCGCCGACGAAATCGCGCACGATCTGAGCCTGATCAAGGGCGGCGGCGGCGCGCTGCTGCATGAAAAGATCGTCGCCTCGGCCTCCGCGCGCATGATCGTGATCGCCGATGAATCGAAGTGGGTGTCCGCGCTCGGCCGCTTCCCGCTGCCGGTCGAGGTGGTGCCGTTCGGATTGGGCGCGACGCGGCGCGCGATCGAGGCTGCGGCCGCGGCTGTCGGTTGCGCCGGGCCGGCCCTGCTGCGGCGCGCCAAGGATGGCCACGCTTTCGTCACGGACAGCGGGCACTGGATTCTCGATGCCGCATTCGAGCGGATCGCCGATCCGAAATCGCTCGCCGAGCGTCTCGACGGTATTACAGGCGTGGTCGAGCACGGGTTGTTCATTGGGCTCGCGCACGCGGCCGTGCTTGCCGGCTCGAGCGGCGTACGCGTCGTCGAGCGGCGTTGAGCCCGTATCGTCCGAAGAGGAGGTCTTGATGTTTGCTTCCCTAACCCTCAGGGCGCTTTGCGCCGTAATGCTAGCGCTGGGGCTCGCTTTCGCCCTGGGCATCGGCGCCGCCGATGCACAACAACCCTCGCCGAGCGCGATCGCGACCGCCAAGGAAGTGATCACCGCCAAGGGCGCCGCCGCGCTCTACAGCCCCTTGGTTTCGGGCGTCATCGAGAGGACCAAGAGCGTCTTTCTGCAAACCAATCCGATGCTCGGCAAGGACTTGAACGAAGTCGCGGCCAAACTCCACGCGGAGTACGCTTCCCGCGGCGCGGAGATCGTGAACGACGTCGCCAAGCTCTATGCCTCGCGGTTCACGGAGCAGGAGCTCAAGGACATACTTGCCTTCTACAAGTCACCGCTCGGCCGCAAGTTGATCGTGGAGGAGCCCGCCATTCTCGATCAAAGCATGAAAAATGCGCAGGTTTGGGCCGAAAACCTGTCGCAAGAGGTCATCGCCAAAATGCGCACCGAAATGAAAAAACGAGGTCACGACATCTAAATGCGCTGCCCGCTGACGGCTTGGATGCGACCATATGGCCGAGCATGACGTCGATCTCCTAGTGATCGGAGCAGGCTCGGGCGGCGTGCGCGCCGCGCGGATCGCTGCCGGTTATGGCGCGAGCGTCATGGTGGCCGAGGAGTATCGTGTCGGCGGCACCTGCGTGATCCGCGGCTGCATTCCCAAAAAGCTGCTCGTGTACGCCTCGCGCTTTGCGGAGGAGTTCGAGGACGCGGCGGGTTACGGTTGGACACTGGGCGAGCCGGTCTTCGACTGGTCGAGCCTCGTCGCCAACAAGGACCGGGAAATCGCGCGCCTTGAGCTCGCCTACACCACGACGCTCGAACGCGCGGGCGTCAAGATCGTGAAAAGCCGCGCCGTGTTGGAGGATGCGCATACCGTGCGTCTCCTCGCGAGCGGCGAAAAAATCCGGCCGCGGCACATCCTCATCGCCACCGGCGCTGCGCCATGGTTTGGTCCCGAGATCCCGGGAATCGAACACGTCATCTCTTCGAACGAGGCGTTTCATCTGGAAGAATTGCCCGCGCGCATCCTGATTCAGGGCGGCAGCTATATCGCCGTCGAGTTCGCCAGTATTTTCAACGGGCTTGGGTCCGAGGTGGCGCTGGTCTACCGCGGCGAGAATATTCTGCGCGGTTTCGACGACGATCTGCGCGCCCATCTGCATGCGGAGATGACGAAGCGGGGAGTGAGGATCCTCTGCGGTCGGACGGTGCGCGCCGTGCAACGCACGCAAGACACCTTCACCGCGCGGCTATCCGACGACAGCTCGGTTGAAGTCGACAAAGTGATGTTCGCGCTCGGGCGCTGGCCGAATGTCGGCGACCTCGGTCTCGATGCGGCGGGCGTGCGCTTCACACCCAATCGTGGCATCGCGGTCGATCCCCTGTCGCAGACGTCGGTGCCGCACATCCATGCGATCGGCGATGTCACCAACCGCGTCAACCTGACGCCGGTCGCAATCCGCGAGGGCCATGCCTTCGCCGACACCGTGTTCGGGGGCAGGCCGACGGCAGTCGACCACGCCAACGTGCCGACCGCCGTTTTCTCCGAGCCCGAAGTCGGCATGGTGGGCCTGACCGAGGCGCAGGCCTGCGAGCGGCTGGCGAAGGTCGACGTCTACAAGACGTCGTTCCGCCCACTCAAGATGACCCTTGCGGGGCGCGATACGCGCGCGTTCTTCAAGCTCGTCGTCGACGGCGAGAGCGATCAGCTCGTCGGTTGCCACATCGTGGGGCCCGACGCGAGCGAGATGATCCAGTTCGTCGCGGTCGCGCTGAAGATGAAGGCGACCAAGGCCGATATCGACTCCGTCATCGCGGTGCATCCGACCGCCGCCGAGGAGCTCGTCACGCTGCGGGAAAGGGCGCTGAGCCATCGCCGCGAGGCGGCCGAATAGCGCGGCCTCTCGATCTGCGCTGCGGGCTTGCTGCGCTCAATTGCATCTGGCTTGCGCCGCCGCCCCTCGTGTATAAGGTCCCGGAACTGGAAAATCTCACCCGTACCGGGGCTTAAGCGTAGCGGAGGGCCCTCATGCCCGAGCGTTGGACGCGCGACAGTTGGCGCAGCAAGCCCGTCGCCCAGATGCCCGAATATCCCGATAAGGCGGCGCTCGCCGCGGTCGAGCGGCGGCTTTCGACGTTTCCGCCACTCGTGTTTGCAGGGGAAGCGCGCAGCCTGAAAAAGGCCCTCGGCCGCGTCGCGGC
>VAZL01000436.1 GCA_005883445.1 Alphaproteobacteria bacterium
GGTCATCGTCTGCGTGATCGTTGACGCGATATTGCCGGTCGATGTCGGTTTGGCGGTGAGCTTGTATTGCGCAATGAGCGCGAGCAGCCCGGCATGGCTCGACGAGCCGGTCAAGGAGAACGCGACCGTCTTGCCGTTGAAGTCCTCGACTTTCTGGATCGGCGAGTTGGCCGGCACGTACCAGTAGAGATCGGGCGCGCCGATCATTTCGCTGCCGATGATCCGGATCGGCGCGCCCTTGGCAAAGGTGCCGACCGCGGCCGACACACCGGAAGCGGTCGCGATATCCATGCTGCCGCCGATCACCCCCTGGATCGATTCGGCGCCGGCCTGGACGTAAAGGATTTCAAGATTGAGCCCGTGCTTCTTGAAAATGCCGCCGCGCTGGCCGAGCTCGGCAACGCCGGCGTCCCAGGCGCCGCGTTGCGGGATTGCGACCTTCAACGTCTCTTGCGACCAGGCGACACGCCCCGCGCCTGCCATGATCGCGAGCGCGGCCAGCATGGTTATGAACGTTGTTCTCGTCATTGTTGTTCCTCCCGAGGTCGCTGCAGCGGCGACAGCAACTATATGAGCCGATAGCCGCAAGTGCATCAAGCGGCCGCGGCGGGATTGGGCTCGACAGGTCGATGATCCTCGGTAGATGATGGCTTCGAACGCGAGCGGGTCGACCGATGCCTCAGCGCAGAATCAAACAGTCGCCTGCAGACGTGCTCGCGGACGAATTCGACCGGGAGAAGGCGTCGGCGCTCGGCCGGCTCGGGCGCGCGCTTGAAGCAGCGCTCGCTGCGTTGGCCGAGTTCGACGCCGGCAATTTGCGCGAGGCATCCACTGCCGAAGACGGTCAATTGCGCGCATCGCTGGTCGCGGAGGCAGGCGTCGCGCTGCGGCATTTCGTGGTGCAGCGCGAGGCCTGCGGGCTGCGGGACATACGCTACGTCCTGCGCGATTACCGCGTGCCGCCAGAGGTCGCCGCGCGCATGGGCGCGTTGCCGCCGGCACCGCTCCGATCGCACAAGCCGCCTCGCAGACCATAGAGCGTGAGCACCCACCGGCAACCCACAATGTTCTATCAACCCCGGCGCATCTGCGCCGGCGCTGTTGGCGCGCGTCGTTTGCGATCCGATCCCAGGTGCCAGCCGCCCGGAAACCCAGTATGGTTGGTCTTCTAGGCCGATTCAGCTCAAAGCCTTCTTGATCGAAAGGGAACACGCATGGACGTCCTCATTGGCGTGCTGATCACCTTCCTTGTCGTCATCCTGGTGCTCTATCTCGTCAACATGCTGCCGATCGACGGCCGCGCAAAACAGATCGTGCGCGTGATCGTGATCATCCTCGGCGTAATCTCGCTGCTGAAATATCTCGCGGTCTTCTAGGCCCTGGCGGCACCGCACCGGCGCCGGGGGCCGCCTCGGCGCCGGTCGCATTGCAGCGCTGCGTGCCGCCTCCCGCCCGATAGCGACAACGCCTCGTCACGCGGCGCTTTTCACGCTAGTCTGATCGAGGCGAGCTGGGCCGCAAGCGAGCCCGAACGAACAAGGCCGAGCGAAGCCGGATAGGAAAAGCCCAGAAGGAGAAGTTACATGAGCATGAGCGTCGGTATGCTCGACCACTACAACGTCTCGACCCGCAACCTGCGCGATACCGTTCGCTTCTACGAGGAGGTGCTGGGTTTGGTGAATGGGCCGAGACCGCCATTCGACTTTCCCGGCGCATGGCTTTACAGCGAAGGCCATCCGGTGCTGCATCTCAACGACATTTCGCCCACCGACAAGCCGCAGCGGCCGGATTCGGGGGTCATCGACCACATCGCCTTCGGCAGCCGCGGCTTCGATGCCATCAAGCAGCATCTCACGCGCAAAGGCGTGTCGTTCCGCGTCAACGAGGTCCCGAACAGCTCGCGCCGACAGATTTTTCTTACCGACCCCAACAACGTGCTGATCGAGCTCAACTTCGACGTTGCGAAAGAGACGCCGGCCCGTTGAGTTTCTCTGCGCCGCGGCGTCCGGCGGCTCGCCGGATCAGCGCCGAGCTCCTTTCGCCACCTTCTCGGCGATGAAGCGAGGCAGCGCGAACGCGGCGACGTGCACCTCGGGCGTCCAATACCTGGTACGGAAGCGGCCGGCCTTGTTGTAGCGATCGGCAATGGTCTTGACCGAGGCGTGGCGCAATTTGACGTTGTCGGTGGCCCAGCCGATGGCGAGGTGGCCGCCCACATAGGTCGGAATCGCCGCAACGTAGCAGTAGCCGTCGCGGAACAACCTTCGAAAGCCGGCGATGGCCACGCTGAGTTCGTTCGATTGGAAGATCGGAACGCCCCTCTGCGTGACCATCACCGCGCCCTTGGTCATGCAGCGGCTGCAGGCGGCGTAGAATTTTTGGCTGAACAGCACCTTGCCGGGCCCCTGCGGGTCGGTCGAGTCGACGATGATGACGTCGAAGCGCCTGTCCGTCTTGGCTACGTATTTCATGCCGTCGGCGATGATGAGGTCGAAACGGTCGTCCGCGAACACCGGCTTGGTGAATTCCGGGAAGTGCTCCTTGGCGAACTCGATCACCGAGGCGTCGATCTCGACCTGAGTGAGGCGCTTGACCGATTTGTGCTTGAGCACTTCCTCCGCGACGCCGCAGTCGCCGCCGCCGACGATCAGCACCTCCCGCGCATGGCCGTGCGCCAAGATCGGCACATGCGCCATCATCTCGTGGTAGACGAACTCATCCGTGCTGGTGACCTGGGTCGCGCCGTCGAGCATGAGAACCTTGCCGAACAGCTTGTGCTCGAACAGCACCAGGTGCTGGTGCTCGGTCTGCATCTCGTAGAGCACCCGCTCGACCTCGTAGGTCATGCGGAAGCCGAGGTCGTCGAACAGGGTCTCGGGAATCCAGCGTTTTTCGGCCATGGTCGAAAATGAGACGACAGCCGGCGGGCGGCAGAGAACGAAAAAGAGGCCGCCGATCCGCGCTCGGGTCCTCTGACTACGTGTCCCGTCCGCGCAAAATCTCGTTGACCTCGACGTGCTTGGCCTTGAAGGCCTTCCGCAGCACCGGGATGCAGGCATCGGGACTGGCCTTGCCGCACATGAACACGTCGAGCGCGGCATAGCGCGAGTCGGGCCACGTATGGATCGAGATATGGCTCTCGGCCAGCACCGCCACCCCGGACACGCCGTTCGGGTGGAAATGGTGCAGGTGGATGTGCAGCAGCGTCGCCTGAGCCGCGTCCACACAGCGGCGCAGCGTCGCCTCGATCAGACCGATGTCGTCGAGGCCCTCGGCCCCGTGCAGATCGACGATGAGGTGCACGCCGGCGCAGCGCACGCCGTTACGAACGGCAAAATGCCCTTCGCGCCCCTCGGCGGAGGCGGGCTTGACCACGGCGACGTGAGCGACGTTCTTTCGGGCAGTGCCTGGAGTTGCCAAGCCCTTCCCCGATCGCAAGAGGGCGTTCTGGCGCATGTTCGTCCTCCCCAACCGAGTGATCCAACCCGAGTGCCGACGAGCGGCGTCAGGCAAGCGAATGCCGCCGATCAGCCCGTACGGAAGAGGACAGATCACAGCGGCCTGTCCCCACATAAGGCTCATGCCCCCGGAGTCAAGAAGATTCTGCTGCGCAGAGGTTTAGAAACTCCTAGCGTGCCGCGGTCCGACGCACTGTCGGCGTGGCTCGCCCGGCCGAATCGCGCGCACTCGTCGAATCGCGGCCGTGCGTTGCCGCGGCGACGTGTCACCAGGCGGGTCGATTGTCTGCGCCCGCGCGAATCGCCCTTCGGCCACAATCGAGGTCGCGACGTCGCAGCGTTCGACGTCGCAGCGTTCATTGGGTTCTGCCAGAGATCGTCTGGTGCGCCGAGTCCCGAGCCTGGAACAAGGCCGGAGCCAGCCAATTCCGCACTCAAGTTTTTCCGCACGTGCCGGTGCTGTGAGCCGCCGTGCGCGAGCCCCACGCGGCGAACGTTTCTGGCCGCCGGCGCGGCCGCCCTGGGCCTGGGAGCGCTTCCCGCGATCAGCCGCATACCGCCCGCAAACGCACAAGTCCCCGCCGCCAAGCCGCGGATCGACGTACATCACCACTTCATTCCGCAGTTTCACGTCGACGCCATGATGGCGCCGGGACGGCGCGCGGGAGCGCCGCCGCCGAAATGGTCGCCCGCGGCCTCGCTCGAGGAGATGGACAAGAGCGGCATCGCGACCGCGATCCTCTCGATCGCGCAGCCTGGGGTCTGGTACGGAAACAACGTCGAGGAGGCGCGCGGCCTTGCCCGCCAGCTCAACGAATACGGCGCCAAGCTGGTGCGGGACTATCCCGGCCGCTTCGGCCTGTTTGCCGTCATCGCGCCGCCCGACGCGCAAGGCAGCCTCAGAGAGATCGAGTACGCCTTCGACACCCTCAACGCCGACGGCATCGGCCTATTGACCAGTTACCAGGACAAGTATCTCGGCGATCCTTCGTTTGCTCCGGTCTACGAGGAGCTCAATCGGCGCAAGGCGGTGGTCTATGTCCACCCGACCACGCCCGATTGCTGCCGCGGCCTCGTTCCAGGCATCCCGCCGGCATCGATCGAATACGCGACCGACTCCACGCGCACCATCGCGCACGTAGTGTTCAGCGGCACCGCCACGAGGTTTCCGGACATTCGTTGGATCTTCTCCCACAGTGGCGGCACGCTGCCGTTCCTGACCGGCCGCTTCATTCGCCTCGCCGAGGAGCGCAAGCAAACGAACTTGCCCAACGGTCCGCTGCCCGAGTTCAGGAAATTCCATTACGAGCTGGCGCAGGGCAACACGCCGGGCCAGATCGCGGCGCTGTTGAAGATGGTCTCCATCTCCCAGGTGCTCTACGGCACTGACTATCCCTTCCGCGATGGCGCGGAGGTCAACCGGGGCATTGCGGACTGGGGCTTCGCAGCGGACGATCAGCGCGCCATCGAGCGCGACAACGCGTTCAAGTTGTTGCCGCGCCTCAAGGCGGGCTAGTGTCCCGATTCCGAAGTCCGCATCGTTATATCGCGCCCTCGGTTGCGAACTTCGGAATCGAAGGACACTAGCGCTACTTTGGCAGATTTTTCGCGTGCACGGGATT